>SLSL01000032.1 GCA_007130465.1 Halanaerobiaceae bacterium
AATTATTAGCCAGATTTTATTTATTGGCCTGTTTTTCTTCCTGTTGTTCAGGGGTAATCTGCAGATATGGGTTGCTTTCTGGGCGCTGGGGATAGTGGTTTCTTTGATTTTTGATAGAGCTTATTGTGGCTGGGCCTGTCCCATGGGGACTCTACTTAGGTTCCAGAGCTGGATTTATGATAAGTTTAATCTTACAAGGAAGAAAGTTAGCTCCAGGTTTATTTTAAATAGTTTTAGGGTTATATTGATCCTGGGTTTTCTAGCAGGAATGATAGCAGTTAGAAGATTTGGCTATAGATTAAATATTATACTGATTCTGGTTGGCGGGGCCTTGGTGATATCATTCTTCTTTGAAGAGAGCCTCTGGCACAGGATCTGTCCCCATGGAACGGTTTTGAGTATTAGCAATAAATTTGCTAAATACAGGATGGAGATCTCAGAAGATGACTGTACTGGCTGTGGCCTCTGCGAGCAGGCCTGTCCTAATGATATAATTTATCAGGTTGAAGACAGTAAGGTTAGAGAAATAGATAGTAAGGAATGCCTGGTCTGTTTTGAATGTCAGAAGGCATGTCCAGCAGATGCAATAAGCTATCAAAATTAAATTAGTAAATTATTCGATCCTGCAGGTAGTCTTATCTGCAGGATCTTTTATGTTTTAAGTTTTGACTTGATAAGATGTCTGATGGCAGCTATTGGGCGATAAAAGATCATCCTTGGCCCTGAATATTTCATTATTTTTTTTATTTCCTGTTGCATTTCTTGATTATAACAGTGGATACTACAGCTCTCACAGGTTATATTCCGCTTTATATTAGGGCATTTTTCAATTCTATTGCAACTATAGTCTATTAGGTCCTGACAGGATTTGCAGGGGTGATTTTGGCTATTATGGTGATTTTTGCAGTAGAAATTTATCATAAATTTTACTACAGATTTTTTGCTTTTGGTTTTTTGTTTCACTGCAGTCTCCTCCAGTTATTTGGATGAATGTTATATTCTAATTATAACATTTTGTTTATTATATATTATTTTAGGTAAAGATGAAAGTATAAAGCTTAAAAGATGATTGATGATTGTTGGTTATGTATTTTATAATGACAAAGATATGCATTTTTCAAAATATTTAAAATAACTTGACAATTACTATGGGGGTTAGTATAATATTAACATAAGAAAAAATCATGATTAGTTTTATATTTGTTTAAATTAAAGGGGATTATTTTGTTATTGTTAGTTGAACATAATTATTTTGTTTAATACGCTTGGGCAGTAAGGCTGCTTTTGATTTTTAAATTGCTAGCTTATAGACTTCACCTTCTTTCGAGTTTTTGATTATTAAATTCGACAAGTTTGAGGTGAAGCCTTTTTTATATGATTACTCAACTGAAATATGAGAATAAGGAGGTGGTTCGTCCAGAATATAAATAAGGTTTAAAACATTATAAAATACTAAGAAATTAAAGGGGAGGGTGGTTGCGAATTTATGACAATTAGAAATCGACAGGTAAATTATCCAGTGAAAAATGGTATAAGTCTTGATATGTTTACTGAAGCTGAACTAAGACAGATTCATAATGCTACCATGGAAACTCTGGCTACAATGGGAATACATGTTACCAATGAAGAGGCTCTGGATATTTTTGAAGATGCAGGGGCTAAGGTTGACCGCAGTAATGGGAGGGTTAAAATACCTTCTTATATAATTGATGAAGCTATTCAATCTGCTCCATCGGAAATACTACTGGCAGGCAGGAACCCTGAAAATGATGTGATATTAGGCGATAGCCGGGTTAACTTTACTACCTTTGGTGCTGGTGTTAAAATTATTGATTATGAGACAGGTGAATATAGGGATACGGTTAAACAGGATGTAGCTGATACAGCAAGGCTGGCAGACTATCTGGACCAGGTTGATATTTATTCTCATGCTGTAAGTGCTATAGATGCTCCTAGAGAGAATATTGACCTGCATGAAGCTGAAGCTTTTTTAAATAATACCAGCAAACACTGCATGCATATTGATTTGACCAGCGGAGAGAATGCTAAAAAGTATTTTGAAATGGGAGCTGCAATTGCCGGTGGAATGGATAAACTTAGGGATAGACCTTTAATTTCAGCCCTAGTCTGTCCTCAAAGCCCTTATGAACTTCATGGAGAGGCTGCCCAGATTATAATTGAATCTGCTAGAGCTGGAGTTCCTGTAAATGTTTTATCGATGGCTATGGCTGGAGCTACTTCAGCTATTACTATTGCTGGTACTCTGGTAGATCATAATGCTGAGGTTCTTTCAGGTATTGCCCTGGCTCAGCTAGTTAATAAAGGTGCTCCGGTAATGTATGGTAGTTCTACAACTATATTTGATGTTGCAGAATCTACTGCTCCAGTGGGATCACCGGAAATGGGGATGTGTAATGCTGGTGTAGCTGTACTGGCAAGGTATTATAACTTACCTAGCTATACAGCTGGAGGATAGGCAGATTCCAAGAGGTCTGATATACAGGCAGGCCACGAGAAGACGATGACCTTTATGCTGCCCGCCATGGCAGGATCTAACATGTTATACGGAATGGGAATGCTAGAGCTTGGTGTAACCTTCAGCCACACTCAACTTGTTTTGGATGCCGAAATGGCCAAGATGGTCAGGAGAGTTATCCAGGGAGTTGATGTAAATGATTATACGATGGCTGTTGAGGAGATTAAAGAAGTAGGGCCAGGAGGAAACTTCCTGGTTCAGCAGCATACTATTGATAATATGCATACTGAGCAGGCTCGGGCTGACATTTTTGATCGTAAAATGATGCCTAATTGGAAAGCTTCTGGATCTAAGACAGCCAAAGAGAATGCTGAGGAAAGGGTTAAAGAAATCATGGCATCCCATAAGCCTGAACCTTTAGACGAGGCGATTCAGGATAAGCTTAAAGAGATTGTTGAAAGCGCTAAAAAGTAATTTATGTTGTTAAATTAGATATAACATGTTAGGATAATAGTAAAGAAAATGGCATCGGTTAAGGGGAGTGCAGAGTCGCTCCCTGAGCCGATTTATTTATTGTGAATAATATTTGGAGGGTTGATCGGAATGATCACATGGGCTCTAACCCCATGCAGCCGGGTGTAACTCCCGGACTCTCCTCCAATTTTATTTTGAAGAGATAGAGGGCAATGCTCCTCTTTTAAGTTTATAAGCTGGTGCTTTTGAAATAAAAGTGAGGTAATAAGATGACTATAAAAAATAAAGATAATAAAAGCAAGAGGGAAAAAGTAAAAGGTA
>SLSL01000254.1 GCA_007130465.1 Halanaerobiaceae bacterium
ATCAGTGGGTTTAAGATTAAGTGGATTTTAACTATGAAAGGGGATAATTCTTTTGGGAAATTCAAACCGTTTATCTAGAGAGATTTTACAGATAAAATCACATATGGATTCATTGAAACCAGCAGAAAAACGGGTTGCTGAATATGTAATGAAACATGTCGATGAGGTAGTCTATTCTTCAATTACCAACCTGGCAGATGAGGTCGGGGTGTCAGAGGCGACTATAGTTAAGTTCTGCCAGCGAGTCGGATACTCTGGGTATCAGGAGCTAAAAATAATGCTGGCCAGATCAAATAGAGAACCTGATGACCAGGAGATAATTTATGGAGCAATTGAGCCTGGCGATTCAATTGGGCAGCTTAAAGATAAACTTTTTCAAATATACGACGAATCATTAGATAGCACTCATAAGCTGATTGAGACTGATTTATATAAAGAGGTAGTTGATAAGATTTTATCGGCAAGAAAGCTATATTTCTTTGGCTATGGAGCCTCTGGAATAGTAGCAAGAGATGCAGAATTAAAGTTTGTAAGGATTGGCCTGCCAGCTATTGCTATGACAGATAGTCATAATCAGAAGACTGTCGCTTCACTGCTGCAGCCAGAAGATCTGGTGGTGGCCATTTCAGACTCTGGCAGAACAAGAGAGTTAATAGAGGTTCTTGATATATTAGAGGAGACTGGCTGTCAGAGGGTTGCAATTACCTCTCAGGTCGGTTCGCCTGTCAGTGAAAGGTCAGAGATTACGTTATTGACTTCATCGAGAGAGACGCCCTATAGAGGGAGTGCAATAGCTTCCAGGATAGCCCAGTTAGCTGTGATTGATATTTTATTTCTGGCTACAGCTTTAGTAAATCATGATGAGACTACTGCTGCCTTACAGAGGACCAGAGAAGCAATGCAGATTAGCAAAGAGAAATAAGGCTGGAGGGGGTATAAGGCAACATGATTATAAAAGAATTAAAAAAAGTTGAAGATTTAGATGCAGGAATTAAACTATGGAACAAGAATTATACTAAATACAGTCTTAAAAGAGATTTATACCGCCAGAACCTTCTGGCTCCATATTCAGGCCTCCAGGTTAGGTTATTTGGGGGTTTTGAAGATAACAACCTGATAGTTTTTGCTGTTATCAAGCAGCCAGTTGTAGAATTAGTTAATTATGTTGGTCCTGAACGGGGCTGGATTTCCTTGCTTGTTGCAGATGAGGGGGCAGGTTCTAAAAGCTGGAGGCAGATGCTTGCATATATTACTGAAGAGTTAGAAGATGCCGGGGCCAAATTTATTAGCTATGGCCAGGACCCTCAGAACTTTTTGCCAGGATTGCCAGTAGATTATGAATTTGAAAAAGAGGCCTGGCTTGAGGCCGGTTTTCAAGCAGCAGGACTTGAATCTGATTTGAGGAGGGTCTATGAGGCTGAACCTGATGCCAGAGAATTTTCAGATGAAAGTTATCAGGTTAAGCAGGCAGAAATAGCTGATAGGAAGAACTTATTGAATTTTTTAGCCAAAGAGTTTCCAGGACGCTGGCAGTATGAGGCTGAAAATATTAGCTGCTGGCCTGGTGGGTTATTTGATTATTATCTATTATTAAAAGAAGATACAATTATTGGTTTTGCCAGAACGAATCGCCAGGACGGTTTTTATAAAGGGCCAAATGTGAATTTTGGAGGCAAAACAGGGAAGGTATTTGCTGGCCTGGGCCCTTTAGGCATTGCTGAAAGCTGGCGGGGTAAAGGTTTGAGTACTCCTTTTTTACAGCAGATATTAAAGAAATTATATAATGACGGTTATAGAGAAATCACAATCGACTGGACGACTTTAATAGAGTATTATAAAAGATTTGGTTATAAAGTTGTTAATCAATATATTCCTCTCCAGAAGGAGTTGAATTAAAATGAAAAACTACTTTAAAAAACAGGTTTCTCGTAAAGGAAAGGCAGCTAAAATATCAGGATCGAAGAAGGCTAGAGACTATAATTTGAGGCTTGATGAGGTTGCCTGTAATGAGATAAATCAGTTTATGGAAGAGGCTGTAGAATCAAAAGTTTTTCCTGGAGCTGTCTTAGGGATTGCCCAGGGTGATAAATTGATTTATAGTAAGGCTTTTGGCAGGAAATCATATGAAGATGACTCTGAAGTTAAAATAGATACAGTTTATGATCTGGCTTCACTGACAAAGGTTTTAATAACTACCACCGGGATTATGCAGCTGGTTGAAAGAGGCAGGTTGAATCTCCACGATTATGTGAAAGACTTTTTTCCAGAAGTTAGCGAGGAACTTAAGAATATTAGAATAGATCAGCTAATGATGCATACTTCAGGCCTGCCAGCTATAGTCCAGTTATGGAAGGAGCCAGGAGATAGAGAGAAAGTTCTTGAATATTTATTGAATTTAGAGCCAGAAGGAGAACCTGGCAAGCAGATTCTTTATAGTGACCCTAACTTTTTGCTGCTTGGCTTTATTATAGAAGAAGTCTCTGGATTAAGCCTTGATGAGTATGCCAGGGAATATATAATTGGCCCAGCAGATCTTAAAAAGACTGATTTTAATCCTTTAGATAATCTTGAAGGATTGGCAAAGGAAGATATTGCCCCGACTGAATACTGCAGCTGGAGGGAGAGGCAGATCCATGGAGAGGTCCATGACGAGAACTGTGCTTTTCTGGGCGGTGTTAGTGGCCAGGCCGGTCTATTTTCTAATATCAAGGAGTTAGTTAAGCTGGTTGCTATGATCTTTAATCAGAATGAGAAAGAAATTAATCTATTATCGCCGGCCAGCAGCAGAATGCTTGCTAAGACCTTTACCAGGCAGAATGGTGAGAGACGAGGACTGGGCTGGGATAAAGGCGGTAATATTAGATCTTCATCTGGAATATATTTTGGCAGTAAGGCCTCAGGCCACACCGGGTTTACTGGAACATCTATCTGGATATTGCCAGAGAGTGGTCTGACTGTGATTATGCTTTCGAATAGGGTTAATGGCGGTAGAGAGAATCAGAAGATTATTAAGTTGCGGCCGAGACTGCATAATCTGATTTACAGTCTTTTAAGTCAGGATAATCATAATACTGAGCCGATTGGTTTTCAGATAGCCAGGGATAATGCAAATAATGATTTTCCATCAGGATTAAAGGAGAGGTAAGCTGCTATGTTAAAGATTGCTGGAGTAATGTCAGGAACATCTTTAGATGGGATTGATGTGGCAATAGTTGAAACAGAGAGGTTAGTGAGTTCTCAGGTAGAGATTTTAGGCTATTA
>SLSL01000013.1 GCA_007130465.1 Halanaerobiaceae bacterium
CTTATTTAGGTGGCCATTCTCACAGTATATTCCCATCTGATGATTATGAAGGTATTGAAAACATAAATGTAGAAGAAGGCACAATTTTTGGTAAGCCAGCTTCCATGCCTGGACGCTGGGGTGAAGCTCTCAGTATCATCGACTTAAATATTGCCAGGCAGAATGGCGAATGGGAAATTGTAGACTTTAATGTTGATTTAAGAGAAATCGATGCAGATACTCCTGAACATCCTGATATTGTTGAGATAGCAAGCGATATCCATGAAGCAACAGTAGAATATGTCAGAACACCTATCGGTTCAACAGAAGTTCCAATAAAGGCGTATTTCTCTGAAGTCAAAGATAGTGCAGTAACCCAGGTTGTCAATGAAGCCCAGCTCTGGTTTGCAGAAAAGCAGCTGGCAAATACCGATTATGAAGATCATTCACTTGTTGGAGTAGCAGCACCATTTAGGACTTCAACATCTGTTGAAGGTGATATTACAATCGGTGATGTCACAGATATCTATCTCTATGACAATACTGTTTATATCCTTGAAATGACAGGAGAGGGTCTGGTCGAATTCCTTGAACATTCAGTATTACACTTTGATCAGATAGATCCTGACGATCCAGATCCACAGGTTATTGACACATTAGGGCCTTCCTTCAATTATGATATCGTTGAAGGAATCAATTACGAAATAGATATCACCCAGCCAGAAGGGGAAAGAATCACCAATGTTGAGTACGATGGTGAACCACTTGATATGGATCAGGAATTTGCAGTAATCACCAATGATTACCGTGCCGGTGGCGGTGGCGACTTCCCCCATACCGGTGATGATGCAGAGGTAATCTTCTCATCTGCAGATGCCAATAGAGATCAGATTATTCATTATATCGAAGAATATGGTACAATCAATCCTGAACCATCTGGCAACTGGAGATTAAAGCCAGTTGATACAGAAGGCCCAGTTCAGTTTGTAACCCATAGTGATGCTATCGAATATGTTGAAGAATTCGATAGACTTCAGGGTATTGAATTTATTGAAGAAACTGAAGATGGAGCCCTCTTCGAACTGGATCTTGAAATCTTAGGCTGGAACTAAAGAAAAATTGAATATAAAAAGCAAAACCCTGGAGCTCTTTGCTCCAGGGCTTTTTTTATTCCCTTCTATTATTCTGACAGTTTAAGATAAATTCAAACTCATTTCTAGATTTCCCTTTTGCAAAATGCTCTAATTCAGCCCGGGCTCTATCAAAAAATCTTTTTTCAAATTTCCTTGCTTGAGCAAGCATCCCCTCATTCTGCAAAAGTTCCAGTACAGTATCATACTTTTCTTGTAAAACAAGTTGTTTAAACTTATTTTGCTTTCTACTATCTCTGATTAATAATATTACTGGCAAAGTATATATACCCTGTCTGATATCCTGAAGGGGCGGCTTACCCATAGTTTCTGTATCTCCAAGAAAGTCAAGAAGGTCGTCCTGAATCTGAAAGGCCATCCCTAAAGCCAGGCCATACCTGTAATAATGGACTGATTTAGCTTTAGAAAAGCCTGTCTCAATAGCTCCAGTAAATGAAGCAATACCAAATAATAAGCCTGTTTTTCTCCGAACCTGCTTTAAATAGTCTCTAACTGTAATATCATAATTATATCTACTTTTGAACTCAGACATCTGACCGGCACATATCTCCGGCAATTTGCCACTTAAAAACTTTAAACTCTCTGCTGATAAATTTTTAAAAAATAATTGATAGGCTTTGCTTAAAAAATAATCACCGATAAAAAGGGCCGGTTCAGAACCAAACTCATCTAAGGCAGAAGGTTCTCCTCGCCTTAACCTGGCCTGATCGGCAATATCATCATGAACTAAGGTAGCCATATGTAAGATCTCAATGGCAGCAGCTATTTCAATTAAGCTATCAGAGAGTTCTTCCCTGTTTCTATCAGCCTGGCTGGAGATTAAAAAGAGTAGTGACCTGATCCTTTTGCCACCAGCATTTATTAATCTGGACTGGGCCTGATTAAATACTGGTTCAGTAGAGGTAATATTATTATTTATAAATTTATCTAATTCATCGAGCCATAATTTAAATCTTTTCTCAAATGCATGATTTATAGAAGTCAATGTCTGGCTTCTCCCTCCTCAACTAATAAGATAACTAATAATCCAGATACTATTAAAAGTAAGCATTAATACTGCTGATTTCTGATCGATAAAGGCCAGCTTCCTTTTATTCCCTTTAACTCCTAAATAAGCAGACCAGGCCAGCTTATTTGCCAGCGGAAGTGTTATAAACCCCGCCAGGGCAACTATCCCAAAGGTTCCTTCCAGCACATAATATACCAGCAGTAGATATGGCATCAGTAAAATCCATAAATAAACGTAAAAACTGTTCTTTAAACCTAATAGACCAACCAGTGTAATAATAGATTTATCAGCCTCAATATCCCGCATATCATTGGACCACAGGATAGCGACTGTCAATAAACCCATCGGTAGGGACAGTCCAATCCCTGGCAGATAAAATTCTCCGGCCATCCCATAATAAATGGTCTGGGGAATTAGGAGACCGAGAATAATGAAATTAGCAGGAACCCCCAGGCCAATATATTTTAAACTTATCGGCGGAGCAGTATAAAAATAACCTCCGCTAAGACCAATTGCCAGAAGAATAAATAATGGCCAGTGGCCTGTAATAATTATAAAAATACTGCCACCTAAACCACCTGCCAGCATAAAAATCTTGCTAACTTTCAGGGCGAAATCAGGAGCAATCCTCTCTTCGACCAGGACCTTGCTCGGTTTTTCCTGCTCTAAAGTATCAATATTATTTTTAACATCATAATATTCATTAACAATTGTGATCCCGATATGGATCATTAGAATCCCGACCAGGAGCAGAAAAAATATACTGGCATTAAAAACTCCATGGCTATAAGCAAAGCTACCGCCTAAAATTGCTGGCAAAATAATACAGGGCCAGGAAAATAATCGGAATAACTCAATCCAGTCCTGAATACTACCTTGCTTTTCCATTAAAACCACCTTTCACTTTCTGGTATTACTTGTACTCTACATTTAATCAATACTATTAGAGTAATCTTTCCACCACTTCTTTCCATAAGAATATTTAAACCTTATTAATATATTCTAGATTAAACTTATATTTCCTTTTTCTTCATTCTCGAACAAAAATTTAGCCCCTGCTAATAAGCAGGGACAGAATTTGCTAATTTAATTTCTGATAGCTATAACTGAGGTTA
>SLSL01000239.1 GCA_007130465.1 Halanaerobiaceae bacterium
ATTTTGTTTTAGTTTTATTTTGATTATAATTATTTCTGTGATTTTGTTTATTAAATTTTGGATTATTAGTCTTTTGATTATTTTTCATTAGTATATCTTTAATATTATTCTTAATTGTTTTCTTAATATCTTTCCCTCTACTGAACTTAACTTCTCTCTTTGTTGGATGAACGTTAACATCAACTAAAATAGGATTCAAATTTATATTAAGAAATAATAATGGATATTTTTTAATGCCAAAGAGCTCTTTATAAGCTTCTTCTACAGCTAATCGCAAGAATTTATTATAAACAGGTCTTCCATTAACAAAATAATATTGATGTTGTCTTGATGACCTTAATATATCTGGATCAACTAGATAACCGGAAACCTCAATGAAATTATCTTTAAATTCAACAGAAATCAATTTATCAAAAATACTATCACCATAAATACTATATATTACATCCTTTAGATTCTTGTTTCCAGGGGTTGTAATAGTTCTGTTGCCGTTATGGTCTAAAGTAAATTTAACATCAGGTCTGGCTAATGCAGCAGCAGTAATTATTCGGCTAATATGGGCAGCCTCTGTAGAGGTTTTTTTGAGATATTTATATCTCGCAGGAGTATTAAAGAATAACTTTTTAATAGTTATCTCAAGGCCTTTATTATACCCTATAATTTCTTTATCAACAACTTCCCCACCTTCTAAAACCAGTTTAACACCTTCATTTTCTTCTTCATGACAACTCTTGGCAATAACATTTGCAACTGCAGCAATACTAGCTAAAGCCTCACCCCTAAAACCCAGTGATCTCAATGAATATAAATCATTTACTTTTTCTATTTTACTGGTAGCATAACGAGAAAAAGCTAATTCTATCTGATCACTTTTTATACCTTGACCATTATCATTAACCTTAATAAGATCTTTACCGCCATTTTTAATTACTATTTCTATTTTAGTAGCATTAGCATCTAATGAATTCTCTATAAGTTCTTTAACAACAGAAGCTGGACGTTCTACAACTTCCCCTGCAGAAATTTGATTTGCAATCTGCTCAGATAATTTTTTTATTTCTGCCATAAGATTTATTCATCTCCTGTGAGATCCTGTTTGAATTCATATAATTTTTCTAAGGCTTTAATAGGAGTTAAATTATTTATGTCTAATTCTTTAATTTCCTTGATAATCTTTTCTTCATTCTCAGGATAGCCAAATAACTCTAACTGCTCTTCATCTAACCTATTAAAATCTCTGCCATCAATTTCACCATTATTATTTTCTAATTTATTTAAAATTAAATAAGCCTGATTTATTATTTCTTCAGGTAGTCCGGCAATTTTAGCAACTTCAATTCCATAACTATCATCAGCAGATCCTGGTTCAATTTTATGTAAGAACTTAACTTCATTATTTTCTTCAGTAACGGCTACATTTAAATTTTTAATACCCTCGTTTTTGTTTGCCAGGACAGTTAGTTCATGATAATGGGTGGCAAATAATGTTCTGGCCCCAATCCTGTCAGGGTTGTTAATATAATTACTAATAGCCCAGGCCAAACTCAAACCATCATAAGTGCTGGTACCTCTACCAACCTCATCTAAAATTATCAAACTTCTAGCTGATGCATTATTAATTATATTACTGACCTCATTCATCTCCACCATAAAGGTTGATTGACCTGTTGAAAGATCGTCACTGGCTCCAACCCTGGTAAATATCCGATCAACAAGACCTATTCGGGCAGCGCCGGCAGGAACAAAGGAACCAATTTGAGCCATTAATGTAATTAATGCTACCTGGCGAAGATAAGTAGATTTACCTGACATATTAGGCCCAGTAATAATCATAAACCTATTATTTTTTCTATCAAGTCGACTATGGTTTGGAACAAAATCAATATCATCTATAATTTCAACAACAGGATGCCTTCCTTCAGTGATTGAAATTATATCTCCATTATCAACTTCAGGACAGATATAATTGTTTTCAGCTGCAACCTCTGCAAGAGATATTAAAACATCTAGAGTTGCAAGTTGTTTAGAAGTAATCTTAATTCGTTCCAGCATTTTATTAGCTTTTTCTCTTAGACTACTAAATATTTCATATTCAAGTTCATGAATCTGATCTTCTGCTCCTAAAACCTGAGCCTCTTTTTCTTTAAGTTCAGGAATTATATAACGCTCACTATTACTTAATGTCTGCTTTCTTTCATAATCATCTGGCACATTATCAATATTTGCTTTTGTAACCTCAATATAATAACCAAAAACCTTATTAAACCCTACCTTAAGAGAACCGATACCAGTTCTTTTACGCTCCTTAGGCTGCAGATTAGCTATCCAATCCCTGGCTTCCTGTGACTCTTCCCGTAATTTATCTAATTCATCATTAAAACCAGATTTTATTAAGCCACCCTCATTTGGAGAAACTGGTGGTTCTTCAACTAATGCATTATTTAAAATCTCTAATAATTCAGGAATTTCATCCAATTTATTTCTTATTTCTATTAAATAAATCGACTGAAAATCTTCAAGTTTATTTTTTAATTCAGGAATTAAATTTAATGAACTCCTTAAACAATTCATATCTCTAGGATTAATAGAACCATAACTTATTTTGCTTAAAATTCTTTCTAAATCATATATACCTTTTAAGCTATCCTGAAGTTTTTTTCTTTTAACGAAACTATTTAATAATTCTTTAATAGCCTCCTGCCTTTTTTCAATCTTATCAATATCTAAAAGAGGTTGATTAATCCATTTTCTTAATAATCTGGCACCCATACTATTAATAGTTTTATCTAATACCGAAAGCAAGGATCCATCAAACCGAGAATCAATTATAGTCTGATTTAACTCTAGATTTCTTCTAGTAGAACTATCAATAACCATATATTCTTCAATAAAATATCTATTTATATTTGAAATATGGTCCAGGCTTTTTTTCTGAGTATGATTAATATATTTTAAAATCAATCCAGCCGACTCAACTGCAGCTCTCATGTTTTGCAAATGAATATCTTCTAGATTTTCAATATTAAAATGATCTTTAATAATATTTTTAAAATTATCCTGGAATTCATCTGTTTCATTTTTGATTTCTTCTTCAATATAACTGATATGATAACCGTTATTTTTAATTAACTTACCCCAGTCTTTATCAGGATTAAAAGATTTAGTAATTACAATTTCACTAGGATTTAATCGATTTAATTCATCATAAATTTCATCAATATTTTTAGTCTC
>SLSL01000096.1 GCA_007130465.1 Halanaerobiaceae bacterium
CGTCCTCAAATTATTTTTTCCTGCATTAAATATTAAAACGGCCAGGCAATAGCCTGACCGATTTAATCTCACTGCGATAAATTAAACTTTTCAATTAATTTATGCAGTTTTTCTGACACGCTTTAATTTCCGCTTCAATACCTTCGGTTTTCTTAAGAATACCAACCAGTATGCTCCACCGACTAAAAATGCTCCTCCAACAATATTGCCTAATGTAACCGGAACCAAATTATTTAAAAGCCCTGCCCAGCTAACGCCAGCTAAACCTTCAGTACCAATAATAGCTGCAACTGCAGCTTCCTGTCTGGCCATAATTGCTGCCGGAAAATAATACATATTTGCAATACTGTGCTCAAAACTACCTGTAACAAAGGCCATAACTGGAACCCAGGCTGCAATTGATTTCCCGACCATATCTTTAGCCCCAATTGCCATCCAGACAGCCAGACAGACAGCAATATTACATAAGATGCCCTGGAAAAAAGCCTGGCCAAATGTCAGACTTGCCTTGCCAGCAGCAATACTTACATGGGCAGCACCTAATTCTCCACCAGATGTATTAAATAATCCAGCCTGATAGATTAACCAGGCAAATACAACTGAACCAACGAAATTACCAAAATAAATTAAACCCCAATTTTTAAGTAATTCTTTCTTGCTAACCTTACCCTCGAGAGCACCAATAAAGATTAAATTGTTCCCGGTAAATAATTCAGCTCCAGCAACAACCACTAAAATTAAACCTACCGGAAAGATAGCCCCCTGCAATAAACTCTTCAAACCATTACTTGCTATTGGAAAATCATGAATTACTACTGTAGAAAGATAGCCACCAAAAGCAATAAATATACCTGCCATCACACCTAATAAAAACATTTGCAATGTATCTCTTCTTACTTTTTTCATGCTTACTTCAATTGTTGATTCAATAATCTCTGTCGGACTTAATAAACTTTTCTCCATATCTCCCACCCCTGATCAATAGTCTAATTTAGTATAGTAAAATATTTCACATATATTAGTAAAAAAATTCACTAACTGTCTATAATGTAACATCCAGCCAACAGTTTGTCAAGGGTTTTAATATAGAAATATCAAAATTTTTATCAACTTAATTGATACATTAATAAACCGACAATCATTAAAAATAATCCGACAATCTTTGCCACATTAACTGTCGCTATAGCCTCACCAAATAGCCCAAAATAATCTATAATAAATCCACCTACAACCTGAGTCACTATAATAATTGTAATTGCATAGCTAACCCCCAGGATGCTAATACCCTGCATCACAGAAAATATAATTATAGCTCCAAATACACCACCTAATAAGTAATAAGGCGGTACCTCTCTAAAATTCTCAATCTGTATCTGTCTGCTTATTAATAACAGAATAAACATGGCGAATATAAATCCTGAACCATGGACAAACACATTAGAAGGCCAGATACCTACTGATTCCCCAAGTCTAGCATTAAATACAGATTGTAATACTATAAATAAACCTGCAACAAATGAATATATTAATCCCTCAACCATTTCTTAACCTCTCCTACTATATCGAAAATTTATTTATGTTTGTAAAAAACCTGATCAGTCTGAACAACCCCAGAATAAACATGATCTATCAAAGTAATAAAATCAAAAACCGGTAAATTCGTTGCTTTCTGAATAGCCGGTGAATATGGCGGCAATACACTGCATTCTACTAAAAATGCTCCCACATCTTCCTCTTCAACCAACTTTTCAGCTATCTCAACCATCTCATCTTCCATTATTTCTGGATCAATCTCTGGTTTTTCATCAAGGATATATCTTTTAAAACCTGGTTTATTCTCCATACCGCCAATTACAAGCCTCTCCTGAGTCTCAGGACTAATCCCAACACCATCAAAATGTTTTTTTCCAAGCGATTCAGAATTGGCAGTAATTACCCCTATCTTCTCCTGGCCACCTAATATCCTATCCATAAATGGTATCTGCAATAAAGACGACATAAAGACAGGTATATCAAGAGATTTAGCCATTTCATCCTGAAGTACAGCCATAAATCCACAGTCTCCAGTAACAGCCTTTACTCCTGCATTTTCCAGCTCTTTCCCAGCTTCTATAAACTGTTCTAATAATCTAGTCGGATCTGAAAACATCTCAGAAATAGTTGCCTCTTCAATAACCTTATATCTAACTGGATAATCATAACTTAAAGCACAGGCTACATCACCTGGAATCGTCGGAGTAACAGTTTTTAATAGAATAATTCCTATACCTTCACCAAAACTAACCTGATTGGTATTTGGAGATTTAATCAATGCCATCTAAACGACCTCCTAAAAAAATATTTTACCTAATAATCTAATAATGTTCTATCTTATGATATTTTGCTAATAATATTCTATCTAATAATCTTCTATCTCATGAAATTTTACCTAATAATATTCTACCTTTATAAAATTTCGCCTTAAAATCTGGTCATTTTTTTATTTACTCACTAATTAATATATTAAACTTTTAAAGGAAATCTCCTGCCTATTCAGGCAAAACCTTATAAATTAATAGAATACTGCTCACTTTAATTACAATTAAACTTAAGATAGTAATTACCAATCCAGCCACTGGAAATATCAATATTCCTATAATCAGGCCAGCAAGCCAGCCTCCCAGTAAATCAGCAGTGTAAAGCCTGCCAGCAGTACTTCCAGCAGATTCAGCATCCTTTATAAGAGGAAGTAATTCTGTTCCTAATGGAAATTGAGCTCCAGTCACTCCTCCTGCCAGTATAGCTAAGATGATACAGATAACGGCACTCAAATATAAAGACCCATCCAATAACATAATTTCTCTCAATAAATTAACTATAATCACAAATAATAATAACATGCCAATTATCCCTATCTCAAGTTTCTTTAAATAATCTAAAATATATGATGATTTTTCTTCCCTTTTAGATTTAATAAGCTTATAAGTTAACCTGCCTCCGGCAAACATTCCTCCCATAAAGGCAACAATAAATAAACCAGAAAACTGATAAATATGTCCAAAAAGGCTCTGCAGGGCAAACATTATTAGAATATCAAAGCTCATTGCTATACTGCCAGTTGTAGCTATCAAATAAGTCAGTCTATTGGCTTCATTATTTTTAGATTTAAAGAATAATAACCAATAAATTAAAACCAGAACAACCCCTGCAATTCCAATTATCTCAAACCTGTAATTATTAATTATATTAA
>SLSL01000214.1 GCA_007130465.1 Halanaerobiaceae bacterium
GGCAGCCTCGGAGTGCTGGCAGCTGTTGAATGCCTGCAGGTGCTCAAAGAAAATGGCTATCAGAGCAATCATAAACTGGTGGCAGCAGTCTTCAACGGCGAGGCCGGGGTAAAATATCCTCCCTATCTAGGGAGCAGGGCCTTTATCGGCGATAAATTTTCATACGACGAATTGGGACAGATAAAGGCCGCCCGACTCGGAGAAGCCGAGCTAGAAGCATCGGCAGTCAATACCAGCAGAATCAAAAACTTCCTTGAGCTCCATATCGAACAGGGCCAGGTCTTAGAAGAGATGGGAATATCAATCGGCGTTGTTAATGGAATTGTAGGTATTGCCAGATACAGAGCCACAACGACAGGCAGAGCCAATCATTCAGGAACAACACCGATGGAACTCCGGGATGACGCCCTGATAAAAGCAAGTAGGATAATCCTGGAGCTAGAAAAAACAGTTAAAGAACTTAACAAAGATGGCGGCCGGATGGTAGCAACAGTCGGTGATTTAAAGGTTAAATCTGGAGCAGTTAATATAATTCCTGAGGAAGTCAAATTTTTAATCGAAATCAGAGATATGGAAAAGGCAAATATCGATAAAGTATTAAAGACAGTCGAAGATCTTGATATCAAAGGTTTAGAGATTAAAGAGACTTACTATGAAGAGAGCACCTATCTTAATAAAGCTGTCCAGCAGGAGATAGCCGCCGCAGCCGAAAGCCTGGGCTATGATTATATGGATATCCTCAGCGGCTCAGGCCATCATGCCGGGCCAATGGCCGGTGTAACCCCAACTGGCATGATCTTTGTGCCCAGTAAAGACGGCATCAGCCACAACCCTGATGAATGGACAGACTGGGAAGATATCAAAAAGGGAGCCAACGTCCTGCTGGAAACAATCAAGCGGCTAGATAAACCTAAAGAGGTTTAATGTTTTCTGGAAAGGTCCAGGAAGGTCTAGCCCGGGTTGGAGGGGAGATGAAAATGGTGGCTTTATGTGGTAAAATAAAGATAAGAAAAATAAATTTTTAACCTTTGAAATGGGGGGATTATTATGAAATTGGCTGGAGATAAAAAGTTTGTATTAAATATACCAGAAGATGTCTATCAGGCCATGAAATTGCCTGAAAGCGAGAAAGAGGAAAGATTGATGGAAGAATTAGCTCTGGCTTTATATGAAGAAAAGATCCTTTCGTTTGGAAAAGCCAGAGAATTAGCTGATATGAGTAAGTGGGAATTTCATGATTTACTCAATAAAAGGGGAATAAAGAGGCATTATAATAAAGAAAATTTAGAAGAGGATATTGAGTATAGCAGAGGATATAATAATAACTGAGCTTCTAAGGTGATTTATTTTTGGAAGAGGGGTAAAAGATATGAAAAGAGAAATTAATATTCCTAATCAAGATAAATTGACAAACTTCTTTAATAACTATAAAAACATAAATACAGTATATATCTTTGGTTCCCATGGCACCGAATATGAGAATGATCGCAGCGATTTAGATCTTGGAATCTTATTTTTAAAACCTCCTGAAATTCTAAGGCAGATGAACTTAGAGGTCGAAATTGAGGAGATCATAGGCCAGGAAATCGATATTGTCTCACTAAACAAATGCAATATTTTGCTGAAATATAAAGTAATTAAAGAAGGCGAGAAGATCTATGAGCAAGATGAAATAAAAACGGCAGATTTCATCGAAAATGTCCTGAAGTATTATTTTGATTATAATATAAAAATGAAACGTTTCAGGGAGGATTTCAAGGAAGGTTTGAGGGAAAAGATTAGATAAACCTTGAAGATCTCGATTATTTTATAAAACAAATTTTTGATAGATATTTTTAATAATTAAACCAGGGCTATAAGCTCTGGCCTTTTTTTATCCAGTAATAAATTCTGGCTAAAGTTAAAGATGATCTAGCCCTGGCAAAAAAAGCAGAACAAACCACTTGACAAATTATACCAATAGAGGTATATTAATATTATGTAACTTAAATAGCAGTGTGATATAATTATATTAAGGGAAAGCGAGGAAGCTATGCCTGAAAAAATTACTGATGGTAAAGTTAATAAGGGTTATGCAGTTGATGATGGTGATGTTCAAGAGTCCATAGAGTTTTATCTGCATCTTGTCCAGGAAGAAGAGAAAAATAATTATCTTGAGAACGTTGAAGATGCTAGTAATATTGAAACGGAAAACAGTTTTGAAACTGCAGGAAGTATTGTAACTCCAGGTAACGAAGATGAAAATAATACAAAGACTAATGATCCAGAGGCTAAAGACCCAGCAACTGTGAAAAATCCCCATGACAAATTATTCAAAAATTTATTTTCAAGTCCGGAATTTTTCAAAGACTTCTTGAAGGTAAGTGTTGGTGAAGACTTTGCAGATAAGTTGATTGATGGCAGTTATGCAGAGGCAAAGACAGAATTTATCGGCAGGGATTTGCAGGAATATTACAGTGATATCATTTATACCGCCAGAGTTGGAAAGACCGAGTACCAGTTCGCATTTTTAATCGAGCATAAATCCTATCCAGACAAACAGGTGACATTCCAGATCTTAAATTATCTCCAGAAGATGCTGGAGAAAAGCTGGAGCCAAAAGAAATTCATCCAGCCGGTTTTGGCCTTTCTGGTTTATCATGGAGAAGGCAGCAGCAGATTAATAGATTTCGAAGCTGAATACAGCCATCTGCCAGAGGAGATAAAGCGTGATCTATTCGGCGTAAAAATCAGAGAAGTTAATATAACAGAGCTGGATCCCAATGCAATAAGCAATAACCTGCTCTATATTTCTTATCTACTGGTAAGTATCAACCGTGCAGAAGATAAAAGACATCATATCGAGTTCATCCTAAAACAGATGGGCAATAGCAAAGACAGGAAATTAAGGGAATTCGCCAGTGATAAATTAGGAATAGTATTATATTATCTCCTTAATATGACCGAATTGCCCTATCAAGAACTTAAAGAAATTTTTGATAAATATTTTTCTAAGGAGGAAGATGAGATGAAAACAACAGCTGACCAATTAAGAGAAGAAGGAGTAGAAATAGGATTAGAAAAAGGAATAGAAACAGGTGTTTCGCTCTCCTACAGGGTATAAAAAAGGTACAATCGGGGGCGTCGAAAATAACGTCGTACGGAACAACATCCGCGAATTGCTTTCCCTCATGGAACCGTCCCCTTTTTCCACATTCCCACGATGATGACGAAACAAAACAAGCC
>SLSL01000078.1 GCA_007130465.1 Halanaerobiaceae bacterium
CTCGATATAGTTCCAGCAGGCGATGACTGGTCTTACCCACCCTTTGCAGGCAAAATTGCTGGCGGCAAAATGTATGGCCGGGGTACTTTAGATAATAAAGGTCCGGCAATCGCCTCCCTATATGCCATGAAGGTTATCCAGGATTTAGATATAAAATTAAATAAAAGAGTAAGATTAATCCTGGGTTGCAATGAAGAAAGTGGCTGGGAAGGAATTAATTATTATAAAAAACATGCTGAAATGCCAGAAATAGCATTCAGTCCAGATGCTCAATTCCCGGTAATTCATGCAGAAAAAGGGATATTAATCTTTAATTTAAATAAAGAATTAGCAAAACAGGATAATACTGAAACAGGAAGATTTACTCTAAAATCAATTACCGGTGGCAATGCTCCCAATATGGTACCAGATAGAGCTAAAGCTATATTAGAAGGTGAGTTCGATTATCTAAGTAATGAACTTGATAAATACAATAATAGCTGGGATGGAGAGTTGCAGTTAACCAAGCTTGATGAAGGCCTTGAACTTGTGGCTAAAGGAATTTCAGCCCATGGAAGTATGCCCCAGGATGGTTTAAATGCGATATCTCATCTAATTAATTTCCTTGTACACTTAGATATAACAGAAGATTCTAAAGCTGAATTTTTAAATCAATATGCAGAATTGATCGGCCTTAATTATTTTGGAGAAAACATTGGCTGTCAAATGTCTGACGAAGTCTCTGGGCCGTTAATCTTTAATGTTGGTCAGATTGAATTAGATGATGAAAAAGCAAAAGTAGTTGTAAATATCCGCTATCCAGTTCAATCATCAGCAGATGAAGTCTTTACTGGTATGGAGGCTAAGCTTGAGGCTACAGGCTGGAAGCTTGAAAAAGGCGAGCATAAAGAACCTTTATATGTGGAAAAAGATAGCGAGCTGGTAAAGAGTTTAATGAAGATATATCAGGAAGAGACAGGAGACCATGATGCAACTCCGATAGCTATTGGTGGAGGTACTTATGCCAGAGCTGTTGAGAAAGCAGTTGCCTTTGGACCACTATTCCCAGGCCAGCCAGAACTTGCCCACCAGAAAGATGAATATATTGGTGTAGATGATTTAATCAAGAATACAGTTATTTATGCAAATGCAATTGCTGCTTTAGCCAGTAATTAAATAATAATTGTAAAAAATTTAACTGACAGGCTTATATAATTAGTTATAATTAAAGGAGAGAAATAAATTAATGCAGCCATTAAATATCTCATATCAGACAATAATAAAAAGGATTATTGCATTTACAATTATTGTTTTCTTATTCCATACCATTATTTTTCAATTAACACCATTTTTCCTTGCATTTTTAATGGTATTAATTATGGAGAAGCCTGTTAGTTTTCTCTCCAGATATATGCCCAGACTGCCATCAGTTATTATAGTATTAACAATTATTTTAATCATTTTAACAATGTTAGCCTTTATAGTTGGCAGTAATATAATCACAGAACTGATTGAATTAGGAAGGTTTTTGCCTCGCTACAGGGAACAAATAACAGAATCGATAGACAGCCTGCTCCAGAGACAGGAAGATTTCTTTGAAGTAATTCCTGATGAGATTTCAACTCTACTCCGCCAGAATATAAATGTAATCTATCAGCGTGGAGATCAGATCCTATCCCAGGCAGTCAATCGGGTAGTTAATTTTACCTTTAATATTCCAGGCATATTTATATTTATCATTTTTACTGTCTTTTCATCATTCTATTTAAGCAGGGATAAAGATAAGATATTTAAATATGTATCCAGTAAATTTAACCTCTCAGATGAGAATAAATTGAAACTGGTCAATGATTTTTCAACCTATGTTCGAATCCAGCTTCTAATTATAACAAATACAACTATCTGGGTCGGAGTAACTTTATCTTTATTAGAATTTCCTTATGCAATCTTACTTGCCATAACAGCAGGTATATTAGATTTAATTCCTTTAATAGGCCCAGGCGGTATTCTCTGGCCATTAATAGCCTATCATTTATTTGTAAATCCATTGTATTCAATTATACTCTTCATAGTCTATATTATAGTATTAGGCTTTAGACCCTTTCTTGAAGCTAATATTCTTGGAACCAATATCGGTGTTCATCCTGTAATTTTACTCTTAGGGCTTTACGCTGGTTTAAATATCATGGGTTTTCAGGGAGTAATATTGGCTCCTCTCTCAATTATAACTTTCAAAGTTTTATTAGTAGCAGATATCGGTCTATAAAAAATTAAAAAAATTTAAAATTTAAGCAGGAATTTTGAGATTTATCCTGAATATATATATTAGAAAATGAAATGGATTTCATTCCATCTCATTTTTCGATATCCTTGAATTAACTGAATATTTTTTCTAGTAATCTGATTTACTTTATTTGATTTTTATAAGCTCTACTGTTTCATTATTCCGGGTGTAATTACAATTCACCATAAAATCTTAATAGGGGGTTGAAAAAATTGAAGAAAGCCTTAGTATTCGTCCTTTCATTATCACTGGTCATGTTCTTTACAGTCTCTGTAGCAGCTGAGGATGTAACTATCACAGTAGCCGGTGGAGCAGTCGGACAGGAATTAGAAATGACTGAGAGAGCTGCAGAAATGTATATGGAAGAAAATCCTGGTGTAATAATTGAAGTTCTTGATACTCCAGACCTTGCCCAGGATAGATTAGGTCTCTATCTACAGTTCTTTGAAGCTGAAAGCTCTGAAGTAGACGTCTATCAGATTGATGTTATCTGGCCTGGAGATTTGGCCGAACATTTTGTTGACCTTTATGATTACGGTGCAGAAGACATTGTTGATATGCACTTCCAGGAAATTGTAGATAATAATACAGTGGATGGAGAATTAATTGCAATTCCATGGTTTACAGATGCAGGGCTACTTTATTACCGCACAGATCTTTTAGAAAAATATGACCTTGATGTACCTGAAACCTGGACTGAATTAGAAGAAACAGCTCAGATTATTCAGGATGGCGAAAGAGAAGAAGGTAATGAGGACTTTGTCGGTTTTGTCTGGCAGGGAGATGCTTATGAAGGTCTAACTACCAATGCCCTTGAATGGTTTGCCTCTTCTAACGCTGGTACAATTATTTCTGATGATGGTTATATCACAGTTAATAATGAAAGAGCTGTTGAAGTATTAGAAATGGCTGCAGGCTGGGTTGGAACAATTTCACCTACTGGTGTAACCGGTA
>SLSL01000100.1 GCA_007130465.1 Halanaerobiaceae bacterium
ATCTGGAAGGTGAATTACTATAATGAAGAGATTTAAACAGGCTTTAATATTTAGTTTTATAATAGTTTTGATTTTTAGTTTTTCATTAATGGCTGAGGAGGATGTTGAGGTAGAGGATTACTATGCTAACTGGGAAGATCATAGAATTGAACTTTCTGGTGAATTCTTTATTGTTGATGAATATTATTTTGATGAAGTTTTTACTGATGAGGAGAGAGCAGAATTTAGCCTGCATGTATCCCAGAGGCTAACTGATGATGTAATGACTGAAAGATATAGCAATGAAGATATTGAGTTTTTAGATAATTATAGAGGTAGGGAGATTAGTATAGAGGAGATACTTGAAATTTCTGAACGGTTTACTGTAATTGGTTTTAGGGCTGAAAGGGGCTTTGAAAGAGATAATGCCCATGAAAAAGTTACTGTTGATCTTAATGAGGTTGTAAATGTTGCTGAAGGCAGAATTTTACCTGAGTCAAGATCTTACACGATGTTGATTAGTGATATAGCTCTTCTTGATTACAGCAATGCTAGAGTTTTACCTAATGGTGAGGTTTTTGCTGCTTATGTTTTGCCAGAGATAGAATCAGAATTTTTGACTGTTGAATTTAGATCAGTCTTTGCCAATTCTTTTATACCACTCAGGGCTACATTAGAGCAGCGGGGGATTGTCCAGTGATTTTAGGAGAAAAGTTTTATGCCAGAGATGGTCTAACTCTGGCTAAGGATTTACTTGGTTGTTATCTGATTAAAGAAACTGAGCAGTCTAAGATAATTACAAAGATTGTGGAGACTGAGGCCTATATGGGGCCTGAGGATAAGGCCTGTCATGCTTTTAATAATCGGAGGACTAAAAGAACGGAAGTGATGTTTGGCCGGCCAGGTCTGGTTTATGTTTATTTGATTTATGGTATTCATAATTGCTTTAATATTGTAGCCGCTAAAGAAGAAAAGCCTGAAGCAGTACTAATTCGAGCTGTCGAGCCTATTGAGGGAATAGAATATATAAGAGAGAATAGAGTTATTGGCAGTAGACCAGACAGGGAGTTAACTAATGGGCCAGGTAAATTAACTGAGGCTTTAGGAATAAATAGAGATTATAATGGTTTATCTTTGACTGAGGGTAAAGAATTATATCTTACTATTGGCGAAGATATTAAAGAATCAGATATTAAATCTGGACCTAGAATAAATATTGATTATGCAGATGAATTCACAGATAAAGACTGGAGATTTTATCTGGATTCAGATTTTATCTCAGGCTAATAACATTAATTTTGTTTTAATTATGTTAAAAAAGGAGGCAGCCAGGTGATCAGAAATAGAAATTATATAATAATATTTTTAATTTGTGTATTTGTTTTATTGCCTTTTTCCTATGGAACTGCCTATGCTGAAAATGAAGACTTTGAAAATTATGCTGATTTTGCTGAAGATAAAAAAGTAGCATTAGTGCTTGGTGGTGGAGCTGCCTGGGGGATATCTCATATTGGGGTAATTGATGTTTTAGTAAATGAAGGAATTGAGTTTGATATTATTACCGGTACTTCAGCCGGAGCAATTATTGGTGCTTTCCATGCAGATGGCTATTCGGTGGAGGAGTTAATCAATGAAATAGCGAGTGTTGGTTTTACTGACTTTTTATATCCTTCTTTTGATGGTCTTGGATTTTTTAGTCTGAATAGGATGGAAGAATATTTTAGTGAAAAATTATCTACAGAAAATATTGAAGACTTTCCCATGGATTTTGCAATTTCAACTACTAACATTGATACTGGAGAACCAGAGATATTTTCAGAGGGGCCACTGGCTAAATTGGTGACTGCCAGTTCAGCTGTCCCTATTATGTTTGGGCCCGTTGAATATGATGATTACTGGCTGGCTGATGGCGGGTTAGTTGATAATCTTCCAGTTAATGCCGCCAGAGAATTAGGGGCTGATATTGTTATTGCAGTTGATGTTGGAGCAAATTTTCGTTTTACCAGAAGGCCTGAGGGCAGGATTGAGTATGGCAACAGGGTTTTTAATATTATGAGAAAAGCAAGTTATACTCCAGATGGTGTTGATATATTGATAGCTCCAGAATTAGATAATTTTAGTGGAACAGATTTTGATAATTATTCAGAGATAATTGGAGTTGGACAGAGGGCGGCAGAGGATAAACTATCTGAGATTAGAGAACTATTTGGAATTGAGCCAGTCGATTAAAATTGAATTAACTTCATCTGGATGGTTTTCCATTGAGAAATGGGAAGCTTTTTCAATATAAATAAGCTCTGCATTGTCATTGATATCTCTTAATCTTTTTCCTTCTTCAGGAGGTGTTGAGATACTATTGTCTTCTTCGCCCCAGATTAATAAGATTGGAAGGCTAATATCTGTAAAATCTGATTCTGGCAGGTCTTTAAATGTAGTTGCTATATCTATTAAGACATCAGCAGTTCCTGGGATTTGTAGGGGAGTTAACAGCATGTCAAGATTATTATCTATGGGGTTTTCCCCATAGACAAAGGATAATAGTCTTTCAAATACTGGCTCATTAAATAGTACATTCCTGATTATAGGTTTAGCTATTTCCTGAATTAATTCTATTTCAATAAGATGATTATCAAATCTTTCTTGCACATTTAATGCTCCTGCGATTAATATTAATGACTGGACCTGGTCTTGATTATAATAGGCAGCTGCTGCAGCTGTGCCGCCGCCATAAGAATGGCCTATTAGATGCCAGTTTTGTTTCTGGGCGACTATATTATCTGACTCTAATCTGGATAAAAAATTCCATATCCTTTCAGCCTGCTTTAATTGGGAATGGTTTAAACCTGTTTTTCTTTCGGTGTAACCAAAACCAGGGAGATCCAGGGCTAGAACCTGATAGCCGGCAGCTTTTAAATCTTCAACATTATTTCTCCAGGAATAAGTGGAACCGGCAAATCCATGCAGCAACAATATTTTACCTTTGATTTCGGATTCAGGCTTCCAGATACGATAATGGTATCTTATATTGTCGACCTCTATGAATCGGCTTTCAGAGAATGGTTTTTCATTAGTATTTTTACGATTGGCATATATATTTTGATTTAGGAATATGGATAAAAGAATTATCAAAAATGTGATTGCCAGGATTTTTTTTATTTTCATTATAACCAACCTTTATTGATTTTATCTAATTATACTTCTTTAATTGTATAATATCAATCATATTCTA
>SLSL01000242.1 GCA_007130465.1 Halanaerobiaceae bacterium
AAGTCTTAATGCCAGTCGGATTCGCTGTGATTTTAGGCGGGAACCTGACTATGGTTGGAGCAGGCAATTTGATTATTCTTAATGATCTTTTGATTCAACAGGGTGCAGCGCCATTTAATCTTTTTGCAGTCTTTCCGATTGGACTGGCAGTCTTATTATTTGGAATTGGTTATTTTTATCTCTTTGGTAATAAGTTATTGCCCTCTGATAAAAGAGACGAAGAGAGTTTCTGGGAACAGCAGCAGAAATTGATCTCTAACTGGGAGCTGGCTACGACTGTTCATACCTATAAAATCTCTGAAGACTGTGAGTTATTGAGTAAGACCCTTGAAGAATCAAATCTCTGGTCTAATTATGGCCTTTATCTCCTGGCTTTAAAGGAGGGGGATGATATCTCGTATGCTCCCTGGCGGTTTACCAGGTTTGCTGCAGGTCAGGAAGTTATTATTATGGGAGAAAAAGATGATTTGTGTAGATTTGCCAGGGATTATGAATTAACTTTAGAGGAAGAGTATGATAAATACAGGGATAATAATGAACTGGAGAATACTGCCTTTGCTGAGTTGATGATACCTCCACGCTCTGAACTGGCTGGTAAATCGATCAGGGATATTGCAGTCAGGAAAAATTATTTTGTCAACCCTGTCCATTTAATTAGAGGTGAGAAGGAGATAAGTGGAGATTTTTCTGATTTTAATTTTTGCCCTGGTGATACCCTGGTTGTTTATGGCCCTGAGGAGAATATCAGACAGTTAAAATCTGAGACTGACCTGATACTTCTGACTTCCCTTGAACCCAAGAAGACTGAGGGGAATAAGCCATTTATTGCAATTGGGTCATTTTTATTATCTATTTTACTTATTATTTTAGGTTTTAATTTAGGGCTGGCATTCTTTACTGGAGCCGTCTTAATTATTTTATCTGGAATTGTGAAGCTTAATGAGATTTATCAGGCTGTTGATTGGAAGACTGTCTTTTTGTTGACTGGACTTATTCCGCTAGGCATTGCTATGGAGAATACCGGGGCTGCTCAATATCTTGCTAATTTGATAATTATGCCCCTCCAGGATGGTCCGGCCTTTTTAATTTTACTGGCGGTAGCTCTGCTGGCAAGTGTCTTTACATTATTTATGTCGAATGTTGCTGCGACTGTTGTGCTTGTTCCTCTGGTTATGATAATTGGTAATCAGATAGGAGTTGACCCGAGAGGGCTGGCTCTTCTGGCTGCTGTTTCAGCCTCTAATTCATTTATTTTGCCGACCCATCAGGTTAATGCTTTCTTTATGCCAGCCGGGGATTATAAGAGTCGAGATTATTTCAAGGCTGGAGGTTGGTTGTCATTAGCTTATATCTTTGTTGCAAGTTTGATGGTTTATCTATTTTATATCTAAACTACTAAAAAGGAGTGGTTATTAATGTTATTTGAAAAGATTAAATCCCCTGGTATTGCCCATATTTCATATTTGATTGGCGATGGTAATGAGGCTATTGTTGTTGATCCGAGAAGGGATATTGACATTTACTTAGAAAAGGCTGTTGAAGAGGGTTATAAGATAACTAAGATTTTTGAGACCCACCGGAATGAGGATTATATTATCGGTTCGACTGAGCTTAAGGCTAAGACTGGAGCTGAGGTCTGGCATGCTGATGAGATGCTTGATTATGAGTATGGCAAACCTGTTGAGGATGGCCAGGAATTTAAGGTTGGCAGATTAAAGTTTGAAGCCATGCATACTCCAGGACATACTCCTGGCTCTATGAGTTATATTCTTTATGGATATGAAGGCACCCCCTGGATGGTCTTTACTGGTGATGCTCTTTTTGCCGGTGATGTCGGCAGGATTGACTTTTTAGGTGAGGAGAATTTAGAAAAGACCGGGAGCTGGCTTTATGATTCTATATTTAATAAGATTCTGCCATTAGGGGATGAAGTAATTCTCTGTCCTGCCCATGGAGCCGGTTCTGTCTGTGCTTCGGCAATTTCGGATAGGGAATGGACTACTATTGGTATTGAGAGGAAGTTGAATCCTAAATTGCAGGTTGACAGTAAAGAGGAATTTATTGAGCTCCATGGTGAGATGCTTGAGTATCCGCCATACTTTGAGAATATGGAGGCATCTAATCTGACTGGCGGCGACCCTTTAGCTAATTATGAGAAGCCGGCGGCTTTATCACCTGGAGAATTTGCTGAGGCTATGGCAGCTGATGATACTTATGTCATTGATGTTAGAATGGAAGTTAGTTATGCATCGGCCCATGTTCCAGGTTCTATTTCAATTCCTCTGCAGAATCTACCTAGTTTTGTTGGCTGGTTTATTCCAGTCGGTGCTAATATCTTGCTGGTTACTGAAGGTGAATATCCAGAAGAGGCAATTAAGCATTTGTATAGGACTGGTTATGATAATATTAAGGGTTATTTAAGTGGAGGTATAATTAGCTGGCATATGGCTGGCAAGAAGAGTGCATCTGTTAATACAGTTACTGTTGATAAACTCTGTACCCTGCTTGATACCGAGCCTGAGGATCGCTTTATTCTTGATATCCGCTCTGAAGATGAGGTTGAGTCTGAAGGTGAAATTCAGGATGCTGAGCATGTTCATTTAACTCAGCTCCCTGAGCATTACGATGAATTGCCTGAGGATATTCCTGTATATATCTTCTGTGGTAGTGGCTTAAGATCGATGACGGCAGCTAGTTTATTGCAAAATGAAGGCTTTATAAATCAAAGGGTAGTCTTAGGTGGCTTAATCGCCTGGAATTCAACGACCTGTCCGATTGTTTAATTTAACTTTAATTTGATTAATGAAGCTAGATTTGATAATATTAAATGGAGTTTAATAATAAAATATGAGTGATTAAATTAATCTAGGAGGTCAAAAAATGTCAGAAGATCAAAATCAAGAAGAGAATTCACCGAAGATGACCGAAAAGAAAGTAACTCGCCGTGATTTTATTGCTAAATCCGGTAAGGTAGTTGCTGGTGCCTTTGCTGCCAGTATGGGAATGAAATATTTTGCCGGGTCTGCTATGGCTGATTCAACATCAAGCCTTACCTTGCTGGCTACGACTGATGAACATCAGTATATTGTTCCTTATGACTATATGTCTGATTCATCTAGAGATAATATTGGACTTTCAAAGGTATTTACTTTAGTTGAGGAAGAGAGAGCAGAAAGAGAGAATAC
>SLSL01000169.1 GCA_007130465.1 Halanaerobiaceae bacterium
CATAAGTATTACTTTTGTTGTTCGGCATTGGTAATTGAACCTCCTGAATATTTTAGTAATTGGATCTCTTGAATGTTTTAGTGAATTAATCAACAATATTAATTATATCTTATTTTTATAAAAAATACAATATAAAATTGACATTAAACCTGGACAGGAGTATAATTTGTTGTAGGGATTCATTAATCTTATTCTAAATAAAAAAGCCTGCCAGTGGCAGGTTTTATCTGTTACTTATATAAAAATGGTGCCGAGGGTGGGACTCGAACCCACACAGGCCTAGGGCCCACAGCGCCCTCAACGCTGCGCGTCTGCCAATTCCGCCACCTCGGCAATACAATAAATATTATATCATAATTTTGCTAGCTGTCAACTCTAATTTTAAAGTTTTTTATAAATAAAGACTGAGGAGGAAATGGTTTGTCATCAAAAAGAAATATCTTTTATAATTTAAGTCCCCTTGACCACAGGTATAGTCGCGGAGATAATTTTCAGCTTTTGAGCCAATATTTTTCTGAGGAGGCCAGGTTCAAATGGGAGGCCAGGGTTGAACTTGCATTAATTGAGACTCTGGTTGAATTTGAAATTGCTCCTTCTGAGGCTGTAGAACAGATGAAGGAATCAGTTGAATCAATAACAGCAGAAGAGGTTTATAAAGAAGAAGAAAAGACGAAACATAATACAAGAGCTTTAGTTAATTGTCTAAGGGAAAAGGTTGACTCTGAATATAGACAGTATATTCACTTAGGTGCTACTTCCTTTGATATTGTTGATACTGCTGCTATTTTGAGATATAAATTCTTTAATGATCAGGTTTTAATTCCTGCTCTGAAAGAATTGATTAGGAAAATCTCTGAAGTAGCTTATCGGGAAAGGAAAACTGTTCAACTTGGTAGGACCCATGGCCAGGCAGCTGTACCAGTGACTTTTGGTTATTATATTGCTGGCTTTGTTAGTCGGTTAGGCAATAGGCTGGAAAGCCTTGAAAAGTTTAGCAATGAACTTACAGGCCAGTTTTCTGGTGCTGTTGGTGCTTATAATTCGCTATCTTTACTCGTTGATGATCCCATTGAATTTGAAACTGTTTTACTTGATAAGTTAGAGCTTAAGAGATCTGAACATTCGACTCAGATAATTCCTCCAGAAAAACTTACTGATTATATTCATGGTATTGTTTCTACTTTTGGAGTGATTGCTGATTTAAGTGATGATTTCAGACATTTGCAGAGATCAGAGATAAGTGAGACCGGCGAGGCTTTTTCTGAAGATCAGGTTGGTTCATCAACTATGCCGCAAAAGAGGAATCCAATAAATTTTGAAAATATCAAAAGTTCCTGGAAGGTAACGGTTCCTAAGATATTAACAGTGTATATGGATCAGCTCTGTGAGCATCAGAGAGATTTAACTAATTCATCTTCAGCCAGATATTATCCTGAAATTATTAGTCATTTATTTTTAGCTATAAAGAGACTGGATAAGGTAATGGCAAGACTTGTAGTTGATCATGAAAATTTAAAAAGAAATCTTGATAAACATAAAGATATGATTCTTGCTGAGCCATTGTATATTATGTTTGCAAGAGAAGGCCATCCTGATGCCCATGAGGCTGTCAGGAAGTTAACTTTAAAATCTGAAGAGACTGGCAAAAAGGTTTTACAGTTAGTGAAAGAAGACAAAGACTTAAGTAATTATTTTGATAAATTGTCAACTGTTGAAAAAGGTATTTTAAATAATCCGGCTAATTATACTGGGGCAGCAATTAATGAAACTTTGAAGATAGTTAATAATTGGTCAGATAGATTAAATATAGAAAGGGCGTGGTAAGGTGTCAAATATTAAGAGGGCTTTAATTAGTGTAGCAGAAAAAGATGGAATCGTAGAGTTTTCTAAAAAATTGTCAGAGGATGGAGTAGAGATAGTTGCAACCGGGGGGACAGCTGATAAACTTAAGAGTGAGAATATTGAGGTGATTGGTATATCTGATCTTACTGGATATCCTGAACTCCTTGCTGGCCGTGTAAAGACATTACATCCAGCAGTAATGGCCGGGATATTGGCAAGAAGAAGTAATGAAAAAGATATTGAGGAGCTTAAAGATAATGATATTGAGCCAATCGATTTGATAGTATGTAATCTTTATCCCTTTGAAGATAAAGTTGAAAATAATCCAGATGATCATTCTGGAATTTTAGAAGAGATTGATATAGGAGGACAGACTTTAATTAGATCAGCTGCTAAAAATTATCAGGATGTTCTAGTTTTAACAGATCCTGAGCAGTATGATGCTTTTATAGATACATATACAGAAGGTAATATTGATAAAGATTATCGGCTTGAACTTGCTGGTAAAGCCTTTAAATATATTGCAGATTATGATAATTTAATTTCAGAGTATTTTAGTAAGCAGGGAGATAAGTCAGATGCTGAAGCAACTTTTAAGGCTAGTTTTGAGATTAAAGCTGAGCTTGATAGGGTGTTAAAATATGGGGAAAATCCTCATCAGAAGGCTGCTGTTTATAAGAGTAAAAACTTATTATCAGGGACATCATTATTAGCTGCCAGACAGTTAAATGGTGCTGAACTTTCATATAATAATATTAATGATAGCCAGGCAGCACTTGATTTAATTTTAGAATTTAAAGAAAATGCGGCAACAGCGATTATTAAACATACTAACCCCTGTGGCCTGGCAATAGCCCATTCACCTGTTGTAGCTTTCAGGAAGGCTTACGCCGGGGACCCTCAATCAGCCTATGGCAGCATTGTTGCATTTAACCGAGAAGTTGGTGGTAGTGTGGCCCGGGAGATGATTGGCGGCAGGAAATATATTGAGATAATTTTAGCCCCTTCATATACTGATGAGGCGGTTGAAGCTTTAGTTGATCGCTGGTCGGATATAAAGCTTTTAGAATTAGATGATATGAGAATTGCTGAAAAAAACGATTATGAAATAAAATCGATATCTGGTGGATTTTTATTGCAGGAGAAAGATATAGGGATTGATGATCTTGCTGATTTAAAGCAGGTTGCAGGCCCGTATAAAGATAAAGAGATTAAAGAGAAAGAGTTAAAAGAATTATATCTTGCTACCATGGCTGCTAAACATGTGAAGTCTAATGCTATTGCTCTGGCCAGAGGTGAAGCTATTGTTGGTATCGGAGCAGGACAGATGAGCCGGGTTGATGCAGTTAGGCTGGCAGGGAAAAAAGCTGCCGGCAGGCAGTTTGGTGGAGTACTTGCTTCAGATGCCTTTTTCCCATATCCAGATGCAATTGAGATAGCTGCTGAAAATAATATTAAATCTATTATTCAGCCAGGTGGTTCTATTAGGGATGAAGATGTTATTAAAGCCTGTGATGATAATGGTATTAAGATGTACTTTACCGGATATCGTCATTTTAAACATTAAAATCCTTGACTTTAAAATTAAGATTTAATATAATATTCTTAAGTTATAAAATATAGCAAAAAGCTTTGATAGGGAGAGTAGGCTAATTTAAAAACTCATCAGAGAATGGTGCCTTAGGCTGAAAGCACTTAGTTTTAGATTAGTTGAAGACCACCCTTGAGTTGATTCTGGGAAAGCAGTTATTGTTATTATCAGGTTCCGGTTATCATCCGTTATAATGGTTAGAGTGGAGGGTGAGTATATCCTCTGAAATAGAGTGGAACCGTGTGCGAATATTTCGTCCGCCTCTAGTTTTTCTAGAGGTGGGCTTTTTTATTTTAGTTAAATTTATTAGGAGGTTGATATTAATGGTTCAGATTACATTGCCTGATGGTTCAACAAAGGATTATGAAGAGAAAGTTACTGTTGAAGGTGTGGCCTATGATATTGGGAGAAGGCTTGGTAAGGACGCAGTTGCTGGGATTGTTGATGGTAAAAAAGTTGATACTTATTATGAGATTGATGAAGATGTAGAACTTGCTATAATCACAATTGATTCAGAGGAAGGCCTTGATATATTAAGACATACTGCATCTCATATTATGGCTCAGGCTGTTAAAGAGTTGTTTGATGATGTAAGTATTGCTATTGGGCCTATAATTGATGATGGTTTTTATTACGATTTTGACTTAGAGGATTCAATTTCAAAAGAGGATTTTGATGATATTAGAGGGAGGATGCAGGAGATTATAGATGAGGATTTACCGGTAAGGAAATTTGTTTTGCCAAAGGCTGAGGCAATAAAATTAATGAAGGATAGAAATGAGCCTTATAAAGTTGAATTAATTGAAGAATTAGATGATGAAATGATCAGTCTTTATCGCCAGGGAGATTTTGTTGATCTCTGTCGTGGCCCTCATCTTCCTAGAACTGGAATGGTTGAAGCCTTTGAGCTATTAAATGTTGCAGGTGCTTATTGGCGTGGCGATGAAAATAATGAGATGCTGCAGAGGGTTTATGCTACTGCCTTTGCTGACGAGAAAGAATTAGAAGAATATCTCGAGCAGAGAGAAGAGGCTAAAAAGCGGGACCATAATAAACTTGGTAGACAATTAGATTTATTTATGACTTCTGATTTGGTTGGTCAGGGTTTGCCTTTATTAAAACCAAAGGGTGCTAAAATTATTCAGATTTTGCAGAGATTTATTGAGGATGAAGAAGAAAAACGGGGATATCAGAGAACTTTAACCCCCTATATGGCCAAAAAAGATCTATATGAAACTTCAGGTCACTGGCAGCATTATAAGGATGATATGTTTGTTATTGGAGATGAAGATAAAGATGAAGAGGTCCTTGGCATGAGACCGATGACCTGTCCATTCCAGTTTATGATTTATAATTCTAAATTGAGAAGTTATAGGGATTTACCAATTAGATATGCTGAAACTTCAACACTTTTTAGAAATGAAGCTTCTGGTGAGATGCATGGCCTGATAAGGGTCAGACAGTTCACTATCTCTGAAGGGCATCTGATCTGTACTCCAGAACAGCTTGAAGAAGAGTTTTTAGGAGTTGTTGATTTAGTTAATTATGTCATGGAGACTATTGGAATTGAAGATGATATCTGGTATCGTTTCTCTAAATGGGATCCTGATAAGAAGGGTAAATATATTGATAATCCTGAAGCCTGGCATGATACTCAGGAGAAGATGGGAAATATTTTAGAAAAAATGGATCTTGAATATGAAGTTGCAGATGGAGAGGCTGCTTTTTACGGACCGAAATTAGATATTCAGTTTAAAAATGTTCATGGCAAAGAAGATACAATAATTACAATTCAGATAGATTTCAGTCTGCCTGAAAGATTTGATATGACTTATATAAATAGTGAAAATGAGAAGCAGAGACCTTATATAATTCACAGAACTTCTATTGGTTGTTATGAGAGGACTCTGGCAATGTTAATTGAAAAATATGCAGGGGCTTTTCCTACCTGGCTGGCACCGGTACAGGCTAAAATAATTCCTGTATCTGATGATCAGAATGATTATGCTGATCAGGTCCAGGAAGAACTTCAGAAATACGATATCAGAGTAGAGGTCGATAAGCGTGATGAACAGGTTGGTTATAAGATTCGTGAAGCTCAGGTTGAGCAGGTTCCTTATATGTTAATCGTTGGTTCCAGGGAAGAAGAGAGTGGTAATGTTTCTGTCAGGGATCGGCGTGAAGGAGATCAGGGTCAGGTTGATCTTCAGGAGTTTATCAATAATATAAATAAAGAGATTGCTGAGAAAAGTTAATAGAGATAGCAGAGGAAAATTAATCAGGATTTTTGTTGACTCAGATTAAAATCTCTGATATACTTTATTTTAGTGACAATAAAGTAGGAGCGCCTGCTTCTCACCAGTAATAGGATTACTGGTTAATAACTACTAATTTGGAACTTTATTTAGGTTCTGCTCTGGGATTAGAATATCTTCTCAGAGATTATTAGGTAGTATTTATTTGTTTATTTGCGGGCGGTCCAGAAATGGGTCCCCGCTTTTTGTTTTTAAATATATTAGGAGGTGGATAAAATCGTAGAAGATTTACGGGTTAACCAGCAGATTAGAGCCCGAGAGGTTAGGTTGATTGATCAAGAGGGTGAGCAGATAGGAATTAAATCCATTGATGAAGCTATGAGAGCTGCAGAAGAAAAAGGTATGGATTTAGTAGAGGTTGCACCTCAGGCTAATCCTCCAGTCTGTCGTATTATGGATTATGGAAAATATAAATATGAACAGGCCAAAAAGGAGAAAGAAGCCAAAAAGAATCAGAATGTAATGAATGTGAAAGAAGTTCAGATGGGTGTAAAGATTGATGATCATGACTTTGATGTTAAGTTAAAGCAGGCTAGAAGATTCCTGAATGATAAGGATAAAGTTAAAGTAAGGCTTAAATTTAGAGGCCGGGAAATGATGCATCAGGAAATCGGACATGAATTAATGGAAAGATTGATTGAAGGCACTAAAGATTTAGGTTCTGTTGAGAGCGGGCCTAGAATGGAAGGCCGCAATATGATGATGTTTATAACACCTGATAGTGATAAGTAATTATTATATAGCTTAGGAGGTTTTGATTATGCCTAAAATGAAAACACATAAAGGTATTAAAAAGAGAGTTAAGAAGACTGGTAAAGGTAAATTAAAGAGAAAGAAAGCCTTTAATAGTCATCTGCAGACAAAAAAGAAAGCTAAAAGAAAGAGAAATTTAAGTAAACCTGTACTTGTAAATGACACACATGCCAAAAAGTATAAACATTTATTACCATATGAGTAAATTTAAAATATTATAATTGTTAAGTTTGAAAGGGAGTGAATGATCGATGCCACGTGTAAAAAGAGGTAATAAAGCTAGAAAAAGGAGAAAGAAAGTTTTAAAAAATGCCAAGGGATTCTTTGGCTCCAGAAGTAAACTTTTTCGTCCTGCAAATGAAGCTGTAATGAAATCCCTTGATTATGCCTATAGAGATAGAAGGAGAAAGAAGAGAGAGTTCCGTCGTCTCTGGATTACAAGGATTAATGCAGCAGCAAGGCAGAATGGTCTTTCTTATAGTCGTTTTATTAATGGTTTAAAGCAGGCTAATGTAGAGATTGATCGCAAGATTCTTGCTGATATGGCTGTTAATGATAAAGATGGCTTTGCTGAGTTAGTTGAATTGGCTCAGGAACAGTTAGCAGGTTAAATTATATTATATATCAGGCCTGGGGGGGTCCTCCAGGTCTTTATTCATCTTTTGAAGATGAAAGGGGTTTGAAAATGGCCGGAAATACTTTCATAGAGTTGAGCAGCAATCAGAATCAAAATATTAAAAGAATTAGAAAGTTAAAGAGGAAAAAATATAGAGAAGAGTTTCAGGAATTTATTTTAGAAGGCAGCCAGATTATTGAAGCAGCAATAAGTATGGCAGGAAATATAAAAGAAGTTTACATATCAAAAGAAGTTTATAGAGATGAGAACATCCAAAAGCTTATTGATTTATTTGATGAGTCTGTAGATATTTATATGTTAGAACCAGGATTATTTGCTGAAATTTCAGAGACTGTTAATAGTCAGGGGGTTATTGCAGTTGCCGGGATAAGAGATTATGCCCTGGAAAGTTTAATTGCGTCAAATTCTCCCCTATTATTACTGGCAGGTTTGCAGGACCCTGGTAATGCTGGAACTTTAATCAGATCGGCTTCAGCAGCTGGTTTTACTGGGGTTATTGCTTTAAAAGGAACTGTTGATATCTACAATCCTAAAGTTATTAGAGCTTCAATGGCTGGTGTTTTTGATTTAGAGTTGATTAAAAATGTTGAGATTGAAACTCTTAAGAGAAAACTTAATTATTCATCGAGAAGGCTAATTCTGGCTGAACCAGATGCAGAGAAAACATATTATGATTTTGATTTTAGAGAAGATGATATTTTAGCAATAGGTAATGAGGCAAGAGGTATTTCTGATGAATTATTTGGGCTGGATCATCAGAGCATTTCTATTCCGATTAGAGGGAAGATAGAATCGATAAATGCTGCTATGGCCGGGACTATATTGATGTTTGAAATGGTTAGAAGTATTTAATATGTTAATAGGTTGTTCTTTGTTGTCAATCAAAATTTCTTATGATATAATTTAATAAATGAGTTAATATAAAAATTATATATTCAAAAGCAGAGAAGGAGAAAGTAGCCGTCAATATTTTTTCAGGGAATAACTGTCTTAGACTGGGAGCAGTTTAAAAATATTCGGCTAAATTCACTCTGGAGCTGGTGGCTGAAATTAAGTAGGTTTTCCCAGGAGTTAACCTGTTATAAATCAACTGAGAGATCTGCTGTAGCTTAGCGGATAATTAGGGTGGTACCGCGAACCTTCGTCCCTTTTAAGGGACTTTTTTTTATGGAATAGGTTTTAAATATATTCGGAGGTGGAGATAAATGGATATAAAAGAAACAATTAATGGAATTTTAGAAGAGTTTCAGGAGGAATACTCTGATGCCAATGATTTAGATGCTTTAGAAGAATTAAGAATTAAGTATCTTGGGAAGAAAGGCGAAGTTCAGAACTTATTTAATAAGATGGGAAGTATTCCTGCAGAAAAACGGCCAGTATTAGGAAAAGAGGCTAATATTTTAAAACAGAAAATTGAAGCAGAATTAAATGAAAAGAAGGAAAAATTTGAAGCTGAAGCTAAGGCTAAAAAACTGGCAGAAGAAACTATTGATGTTACTCTGCCTGGAAGAACTATTAAACAGGGAGCCAGACACCCTCTGTCTGTTGTTACTGAAGAGTTAGAGGATATTTTTATTGGGTTAGGTTTTGAGATTGCAGAAGGTCCTGAATTAGAGGATGAATATCATAACTTTGAAGCTTTAAATATTCCTGAGAATCATCCTGCTAGAGATTTACAGGATACTTTATACTTTAATGATAGCTTTTTGTTAAGGACTCATACTTCACCTGTTCAGGTAAGAACTATGGAAAACACTGAACCCCCAATAAGGATAATTGCTCCTGGTAGGGTTTATCGAGCTGATGAATTAGATGCTTCCCATTCTCCTGTATTTCATCAACTGGAGGGGTTAGTGATTGATGAGAACATAACATTTGGTGATTTAAAGGGTACGATAAGAGCAATGGTTGAAGAAATTTATGGCAAGGAGCAGGAAGTTAGATTTCGCCCCAGTTATTTCCCTTTTACTGAACCCAGTGCTGAGGTTGATGTTTCCTGTATAGTCTGTCAGGGGGAAGGTTGCAGTCTCTGTTCAAGGACTGGCTGGCTTGAGATAATGGGTTCTGGCATGGTCCATCCTAATGTTCTAAGAATGTCAGGAATTGATCCTGAAAAATATAGCGGGTTTGCTTTTGGAATGGGAATTGATCGGATAACTTTATTAAAATATGGAATTAATGATATTAGATTATTATTTGAAAATGATCGTCGTTTCTTAAAACAATTTTAAGCTGGCAGGGAGGAGAATAAATTATGCAAATATCACATAACTGGTTAAAATCATATATAGATCTACCTTATACACCGTTTGAACTGGAGAAGAAATTAACTATGGCTGGCCTGGAAGTTGAAAAATTAGAGTTTTTAGGTTCTGGACTTGAAGATATAATTATTGGTAAGGTTCTTGATGTAAAGGAACATGAGAATGCTGATAAATTACATGTCTGTCAGGTTGACTGTGGAGAAGAAGGGGTTTATCAGATCGTTTGTGGAGCAGATAATGTAAGAAAAGATTTAAAAGTTCCAGTTGCTTTACCTGGGACCACTTTACCAGATGGAATGAAAATTGGAAAAACAAAATTAAGAGGTGTTAGCTCCAACGGCATGATCTGTTCGGCAGATGAGCTTGAACTTGCTGAAGAGAGACAACCTGGGATCATGGAATTGTCTGATGACTTTACTATTGGAGCAAAGTTTATTGATGAATATATGCTAAATGATTATGTTTATAAATTAGATTTAACACCTAATTATTCAAGATGTCTGGGAATGCTAGGGGTAGCCAGAGAACTTTCTGCTTTAGCAGATGAAAAATTAGAAATTAATTATCCAGATAATAAGCTTGATTCAGAAGAGGATTTGCCTGTAGAAATAGAAATAGAAGATGAAAAGCTCTGCAGCAGATATACAGCAAGACTTATTAAAGGAATTGAAATTGGCCCGTCTCCAATCTGGATGCAAAGGTATTTAAAGGCTGCCGGGATTAGACCGATTAATAATGTAGTTGATATCACCAATTTTGTTATGCTTGAATATAATCAGCCTCTTCATGCTTTTGATTATGATAAGGTTTCAGGAGATAAAATAATAGTACGTAGAGCTGAGAAAAACGAAGAATTAATAACTCTGGATGGACAGAAACGTGAATTAGATGAAGATGTTTTAGTTATAGCAGATGAAAATAAAGCTATAGGACTTGCTGGTGTAATGGGTGGAGAAGAGACAGAGGTTACGGCTGAGACAGAAAATATCCTTCTTGAAACAGCTTCTTTTGATCCTGTTAATATCAGAACAACTGCCCGAAAATTTGCTTTACCTAGCGAATCTTCCCATAGATTTGAAAGAAAAATTGATATTAAGGCTATTGATGAGGTCTCCAGGCGGGCTGCAAATCTTTTTGTTAATTATGCTGGTGCTGAAGTGGTTGGAAATCTTAATGATGAGTATCCATCTCCAGAAGATAAGTTGGTCTTATCTATAAGTCCTGAAAAAGTTAATGGTCATTTAGGCATTGAAATCGATATAGAGGAAATAAAAAATATGCTCGAAGCTCTAGGATTTTCTGTTAAAATTCAAAATGATAAATTAAAAGTAGAGGTTCCTTCTTTTAGAACAGATGTTGAATATCAGGCAGATTTGATCGAAGAGGTTGCTAGAGTTTATGGTTATAATAATATTCCATATACAAGACCGGCCAGTAAAGGTTCAGGAGGCAGGAATGAGAAGCAGAAGAAAGAACTTACTTTAATGAAACTGCTTCAGGGCCAGGGTCTTGATGAGGCTAAAACTTTTAGTCTCTGGGAAAGTAATAATAAATTTTTAGAATTACTTCCTGAAGATAAAGCAATAGAGTTAAGATTAAAAAATCCTCTTAGTGAAGCATTTGCTGATTTAAGAACAACTCTAGTGCCTGGCTTAATTAATGTTTTAGCAAATAATTCGAGAAAACAGGTTAAAAATATGGCTGTTTATGAAATAGGCAGGGTGTTTTTTGATCGTGGTAATGAGAAACCTGGTGAGAAAAATATGCTGGCAATGGCTAGTATGGGTGCTAATGTTGAGAGCTGGGATTTGGATGCTCCAGATTTCTTTTATTTAAAAGGGATACTTGAAAATCTATTTGATTATTATAAAATAAAAAGTTATAGCTTTGAGAAAGCAGCTTATGAAATTTTTCATCCAGGCAGGGCAGCTAATATTCTGATAAATAATAAAGAATGTGGTATGATTGGAGAAATTCATCCTGATGTTCAGGGAGATGAAGATTTACCAGCAAGAACTGCTATAGTTGAATTAAATCTGGACAGGTTATTTGAACTAACTGGAAGAGATTCAATAAGATATGGTGAGGTTTCCAGATATCCATCTACTGAAAGGGATCTGGCTCTAATAGTTTCAGAAGAGGTTACTGCTGGAGCTATAATCAAGACGATTAAAAATAATTCTGGTAAGATTCTGGAAAAGGTCGATTTATTTGATTATTATAAAGGCAGCCAGATACCTGAAGGCAAAAAGTCACTGGCATTAAAGTTGACCTATCTGGATAAAGATAAAACGATTAAAGAAGAAGCGGTAACTGAAGAGATTAAAAAGGTAATTAAAGAGTTAAAATCTAGTTTTAATGTAGAAATTAGAGGTAATTAAGCCTTTTTTGCAGGAATTTATAGATTTATAATGAATATTATATCTAACTAATAGTTAATTGGGGGATAAAAATATGGCTCAAGATAAGAAAAATAAGTTTAAAATTAATATTTTAGGTGAGTCGCATCCGGTTACTACTGATCAACCCCAGGGATATATTCATGAATTAAGTGATATTATAAATCGGATAGGCGCTGATATAAAAAATGCCTATCCGTATATTCCTAAAAGAAGATTAAATGCTTTAACCTTAGTTAATCTTGCAGATTTAAAGTATAAGGCTGAGCAGAAAAAAGATGAGGTTATTAAAGAAAGGGATAGGTTAGCTCAAGAAAAGGAAGAATTGGAAAAAGAAATTAATAAATTGAGACAGGATAATGATGAATTACTAGAATTATTACAGGAGGTTGAATGATAATTGCCTGCTCTATCTCTGCTTGATATAATTATCGGTATTCTACTATTATTCTTTTTGATTACCGGTTATAAGAAAGGTTTTGTAAGGCAGACAGCTACTATCTTAGGGCTTCTGATCTCTGTATATGTCTCTGTTTATTTTTATTTAGATTTTGTAATTTTTCTTGAGCGGTTTTTAGATCTGTCGCCAACAGTTTTGCAGTTTATTAGCTTTGCAATTATATTTATTGTTTTGAATGTTGTAATCCATTTATTAGGAGAGTCATTTAAAGCATTGCTTGATAAACTATATTTAGAAGCAGCTGATAGAGCTGGTGGAATTTTATTTGGGGGGCTTAAAGGTATTGCTTTAGTCTATTTTCTTGTTGTGATTTTAAATCAGATACCAATCCCTGAAGTTGAAACAATGGTTAATAATTCATACTTAGCTCTCTGGTTGCTTGATCTTACACCTATATTTCAAGAAGCGATAAATGATATCTTAAATTAAGACGGCCAGTTGACTGGCCGTCTTATGCAGTCATATAGTTATAAAATTTTTAGGAGGTTGGATATGGAAGATTTAACAGCAAAAGAAGTTGCTGCCATGCTTAATGAACTTGCTGATTTAATGGAAATTAAAGGGGATAATCCCTTTAGAATAAGGGCTTATCAGAATGCTGCCAGATCAATTACCAGTCAGTCAGAGAAATTAATTGATATAGTTAAAGAAGAAAGATTACAGGATATAAAAGGAGTTGGCGAAGGGCTTGCTGGAATTATTACTGAGATCTTTGAGACAGGGACTTCCAGTCAGTTAGAGGAATTAAAAAGAGAGCTTCCAGCAGGGATCTCTGAACTACTGAATATTCCTGGACTTGGCCCTAAAAGAGCCCACCATTTATATTATGAGTTGGAAATCAATAATATAGATGATCTGAAAATAGCTTTAAAGGAAAATCAAGTTCAGACTTTAAAGGGTTTTGGTCCAAAGACTGAAAGCAAGTTATTAGATGCTCTATTAGAATATGAGAGCTATCAGGGTTTAATGACTATTGGTCGGGCTGATAAGATTGCTAAGAGGCTGGAAGAATATTTTAATCAATCAGATGATTTATGGGAGAAGATGGCTTTTGCTGGTAGTTTAAGAAGGAGAAAAGAACTTATTAAAGATATCGATATAATTTTTGTTCCGGCAGAAGATAAATTGGAGGAACTTAAAGAATATATAAATAATTATTCTGAGGTCGAGAAAGTTGAATCAGCTGGTGACACCAAGATAACGCTGCAGCTAGAAAATGGGATAAAAGTTGATTTTAGGTTACTGGAGGAAGAAAGTTTTCCATTTGCCCAGCAACATTTTACTGGTTCAAAAGAGCATAATGTTGTAATCAGAAGGCTGGCTAAGGAAGCCGGTTATATTTCCAATGAATATGGCCTTTTTGACAGAGAGACTGACGAGAAAGTTACTGGTATCAATAGTGAAGCTGGTATATATGAATTTTTAAATTTATCTTATATAATTCCGGAGCTCAGAGAGGATAAAGGTGAGATTGAAGCTGCCAGGGATAATAAATTGCCTGAATCTGTGGAATTAGAAAATATTAAAGGTGAACTCCATCTTCATACAAAATATAGTGATGGAGCCTGTTCAATTGAAGAGATGGTTGAAGCTGCTATAGCTCAAGGCTATCAATATATAGCAATTACTGATCATTCTGAATCGTTGAGAATTGCCAGCGGTTTAACAGTAGAAGATTTAGAAGAACAGGCTGAAGAGATAGCTGAAGTTCAGGAGAAATATCCTGATTTTAAAATACTCTCAGGTATCGAGGTCGATATATTAATTGATAATAGTCTTGATTTCAATGATGAAGTTCTTGAAAAACTTGACTTAGTAATAGGTTCAATTCATAGTGGTTTTACTCAGTCAGAGTCTGAGATTAATCAGAGGATTATTACTGCCATGGAAAATCCAAATGTTGATATTATTGCCCATCCTAGAGGCAGGCTTTTAGGCAAACGGGAGGCATATCCTGTTGATATAGATAAAATTATTAAAGAGGCTGCTAGAACTGGGACAGCTTTAGAGATAAATGCATCGCCATCGCGACTGGATCTTGATGATTATTATGCTAGAAAGGCAAAAGAGGTCGGAGTTAAACTGGCCATTAATACTGATGCCCATCATACCAGAGAATTAAAGGATATGGAATTAGGTGTATCAGTGGCCAGAAGAGGCTGGCTGGAAAAGGGAGATATAATAAATACAATGACCCCTGATCAGTTAGTTGATTATCTAAATAATTAGAAGTATGAATTTACTGAGGTGACTTTATAAATGCATCGTCCAAGTTTAGAGGTTTTAGAGTTTAACAAGATAAAAGAGATGGTAGCAGAGCAGGCTAGAACATTTCCTGGAAAAGATAAGGTGAGAGAGCTGATTCCTTTTAAATATAAGGATCAGGTTCAGTATAAGTTAAAAGAAGCCGGGCAGGCTGCTGCTTTAATAGAAGAGTTAGGTCGGCCTCCTTTATTATGCCCTGAAGCTATGCCGGCTATTTTAGAACGGGCAAATAAGGAGATTGTATTGCAAATTAGTGAGATAGGTAAAGTGGAAAGATTGATTAGATCAACAGGCAATACTTTAGGTTATTTTAAAGATTTAAAGGATTTAGAGGAGAAATTTAAATCTGGTGATAATTTGATTATTGATGGTCCTCTGCTTAAATATGCTGAAAATCTTGAGCGGCAGGGAGAGTTATTAAATGAAATCAATAAAATTATTGATGAAAATAATGAAATAAAGGATACTGCTAGTAATAAATTGAAAAATATCAGAAATAATATTGATAGCACTGAAAACCAGATAAGAAATAAATTAGATAGTATTATAAGAGATACCGGTAAACAGAAGATGCTTCAGGATACTATTGTTACTAGAAGGGAAAACAGGTTTGTCGTTCCAGTTAAGCAGGAATATAAGAATACATTTTCTGGTATTATCCATGACCAGTCTTCCAGCGGCTTAACAGTCTTTATGGAACCTGTGGAAGTTGTTAAGCTAAATAATAATTTGCGAGAACTGCAACAGGATGAGAAGGCTGAGATTCAAAGAATCTTAAGACAATTAACCCTGAAAATTGCAGCCTCTTATCAACCTTTAAAGAAGAATTTTAGTATTCTTGTAAAGATCGATGAAATATTTGCTAGAGGTGGATTTTTAAATGAGTTTGATGGTACTGTCCCAGCAGTTAATAAGTCTGGATATATTAAAATAGTTCAGGGTAGACATCCTTTATTAGGTGATCAGGCTGTTCCTATTGATATTCATGTTGGTGGGAAATTTAGAACACTTTTAATTACCGGGCCAAATACAGGTGGTAAGACTGTTGCCTTGAAAACTTTAGGATTATTTGTTTCACTGGCAGGAAGTGGGATTCCAGTTCCTGCAGATGATGGAACCAGAATTTCCATCTATGATTCGGTCTTTGCTGATATAGGAGATGAACAGAGTATTGAACAGAATTTAAGTACTTTTTCTTCTCATATGAATAAAATTAATATGTTTTTATCTGAAGCTGGGCCTAAGTCATTGGTACTGTTAGATGAGATAGGAGCCGGAACAGATCCGCGGGAGGGTGCTGCTTTAGGGATTGCCCTTTTAGATGAATTTAAAGCTAAAAATGCTGTTACTGTGGCTACTACCCATTACAGTCAGTTAAAAAGTTATGCTTATAGTAATGAGGGGGTAGAGAATGCTTCTGTTGAATTTGATCTTGAAAGTTTAAGTCCTACCTATCGATTGATAATGGGCGTTCCTGGGGGCAGTAATGCCTTTGAGATAGCTTTAAGGCTTGGACTACCTGATAAGATTATTAAGCAAGCCAGAACCCTTCTAGATGATGATGAGTTGGTTGTGGAAGAGATTATCGCAGATCTGAATGATAAGAGGCGTTATTATGAAGAGAAAAATATTGAACTTGAAAAATTAGAAGCTAGATTGAAAAAAGAGAAAGAGGAATTAGAGAAAGAAAAAGCAAGATTAGAAGAAGATAAGAAAAAGATCTTAGAAGAGACCAGGGAACAAGCCAGAAAAGAGCTACGACAGGCCCAGGCTAAGGCTAAAAGAATATTATCTGAGTTAAAGAATAAAAATTTTGCCAATCGGCCAGAGGTTGATAGACTTGAGACTGAGATTAATCAGGAAATAAAGGGTATGAATGAAAAGTTTAAGCCTGAAATAGATGAAAAAGATAAAGACAAAGAAATTGTCCATGATTTTCAGCCTGGTGAAGAGGTTAGGATTAATAGTTTATCTCAGACAGGTGAGATTATTGAATTAGATGATTCTAAAAAAGAGGCAACTGTTCAGGCAGGTATTATGCAGGTAACAGTTGACCAATCAGATCTTTCACCAACTCATGATGAAGATGCTGATGATAAAAAGACCTTTAAAAAGTATCAGGTTAAGAAAAATAAGTCTGTTTCAAATAGTCTTGACATAAGAGGCAAGAGATATGATGAGGCGCAGCAGAAAGTTGATAAGTATCTTGATGATGCATTCCTAGCCGGTTTAACTGAGGTTGAGATTATCCATGGAAAAGGCAGTGGGGCTTTAAGAGAAGCTGTTGCTGAATTATTAGAAGAATCTTCCCATGTAAAAAGTTATAGAACCGGAGGAGAAGGAGAAGGGGGATTAGGAGTTACGATTGCTAAAATTGGCAAATAAATAGTTTGTGAAATATGAAGAGAGATACCGGCAGGTAACTGTCAGGTAACCAGCAGGTATCTCTCTTTATTGTATTTATTCGTCTGATGGAGATAATCTGTCGAGAAGACTATCTATTGTACTTCTCCGTTCCTCTCTAGTTTTATCTTCTTCTTCAGAATCTTCTTCTTCATCAGGATAATCCTCTGTATCTTCATCTATTTCATCTTGCTCAAGACCTTCAGTATCTTCATCCTGTTCACCTAAAGGAAAGAGCTGATCTCGATCATCACTTGAGCTATCAGCAGGTTGATCAAGGGCACTGCCTCCATGTTCGCTGCAATATTCATCAGGGACTGTTTTAAAGACTAAATTGCCATTATTATCCCGATTTGGGATGCCAGTTTCAGGGTCTATTTCAATTAAGGGCATTCCTTCACGGGCCTGATATCTGCCTGTGATTGCCTGTCTACCGCCGCCAGGAGAGCTAGACTGCCGGAATCCAATATCATCTGGTCCTAACATAATGCCACTATCAACTAAATATTCCCTGGAGACTATATTGTCTTCTGGACAATTATCTGTAGCTATCTGACCGGTACTGCGATCAATTCTTACAGTTGAAGTTTCTCCAGAGAAATCACTTGTATCAGAGGGAGTATTATCCTCTCTAAATACTTCATCGATTGCCCTTGGATTATTGCCAGATGGTAATTTAGCTGTTATTGGATCTATCTCTAAAGAGACAATACTTTCTGGTCTATCGAAAGTAGTTTCTGGAATATCTACAATTGCTTTATCCATAAACTTTCTCCAGATCTGCACTGCATTACCACTGCCTATTCTGCCTGTTCCTGAATAGTTCATTGTCCTTGGGCTATCTTCACCTATCCAGACTCCAGTTACTAATTCTGGAATAAAACCAACAAACCAGGCATCTGTATACCTGTTGGTTGTTCCTGTCTTGCCTCCAACTTCTCGGCCAAGATCTGCTCGCCAGCCAGTTCCGTCCTCTATAACTGATCTAAGCATACTTTGAATCAAATAATTATCTTCTTCATCAAAGACGACTCTTTTTTCTGGATTTGCCTGGTATAAAACATTGCCATCTCTATCTCTAACTTCTTTAATAGCATGGGGTTGAACCCAGACGCCATTATTGGCAAAGATTCCGTAAGAGGATGTAAGTTCTAAAGGAGTTACACCTCTGGTCAAACCACCTAATGCTAGTGAAAGGTGGTCATCAAAATAATCTGAAGGTGCAAAGGTTGAAATACCCATTTCTTCAGCTGTATCAGTGGTTGCCTCAACGCCGATTTCTTCAATTAGATTAACAGCGGCGACATTTAATGATGATGCTAATGCCTGTCTTAATGAAACAAGGCCATGATATTGATGATTAAAGTTTACAGGCCAGATTTCAAAATTTGTGTTATTACTTGGAGCTGGTCTTGGAATATCTTCAACCAGTGATGCCGGAAATTTACCCTGTCTGATTGCTTCTGCATAGACAAAGGGTTTAAATGCTGAGCCAGGCTGTCTGGCTGCCTGGGTAGCTCTATTAAATTCATCGTCGCCACGACCACCGATCATTGCCCTGATCTCACCTGTTTTAGGTTCGATAGAAATAGAAGAAAACTGGGGCTGGATATTAGCTATCTCTGTCTCTCTGTCAATAGATGGTATAATACCCTCATCTAAAGCTTCCTGAATACTTTCTTCAGCTTTTCTCTGTTTATCCAAATCGATTGTTGTATAAACTTCTAAGCCGCCGCCATAGACGGTCTGAGCTCCAAACATTCTTATAAGCTGATCCCTTACATATCTGACAAAATAAGGAGCACTTTCATCAATTGTTCTTCCGTCTGCATTTAATTTTACTTCTTCCTCATGGGCTGTATTTCGCTGGTTTTCATCTAAATACTCTAACTGATACATTCTATTTAGAACAATGCCTCGCCGTCTAACTGCTTCTTCCATATTGTTGTATGGAGAGTAATAATTAGGTGCTCTGGTCAAGCCTGCAATCAGGGCGGATTCGCTTAGATTTAATTCTGAAACTGATTTGCCAAAGTATTGTTGAGATGCTGACTCAACTCCGTAAGAACTATGGCCTAAAAATATTTCATTTAAATACATTTCTAAAATTTCATCTTTTGTATATAATCGTTCAAATTGCAAGGCCAGATAGGCTTCCTGGAGTTTTCTATAATATGTTTTTTCCTGGCTCAATAAAGCACTTCTAGCTAACTGCTGTGTAATTGTACTTCCACCCTGGGCTCTTCGCCCTTCAATTATATTAGTAATTAGAGCTCTTCCGATACCGACTAAGTCAACACCGTGATGATCATAAAAATTATGATCTTCAATTGCTATAAAAGCATTCTGAAGCTCCTGCGGAATTTCATCAAGGGTTACATATACACGATTTTCCTGATAGAGACTATTAATTAAATCGCCATCATTGCTGTAAATCATAGTTGAGAGGCTGCCACCACGATAATCAGAAATATCTGGGGTGTCCTGAATTATCCAGGTTAAACCTCCTAAAAATAGTCCTGTTATAAAAAAGAATAATATTAAAATAACTGCGAAAATATATTTTTTATTTGTTTTCTTTTTAGAGCTTTTTTGCTCATTATTCTTTGCAGACAAACTATCCACCTCCTATATCAAATCTATTATAACATAAATTTGTTCATCTGACACCCCTTGTTAGTGAAAAACCATTCTGTTATAATTATATCATGTATTATAAAACTTTAAATATTAAGAAGTGATTTTGATTATAAAGGAGGTGGCTATCTGACTTAAATGTCAGATACATAATAATGAATATTAAAAAACAGTTAGAGATTTTAACTCAGGGAGTAGCAGATTTAATTACTAAAGAGGAATTAGAAGAGAGATTAAAAGAAGCTGAAAAAGAGGGCAGGCCATTAAAGGTTAAGCTGGGGCTTGATCCTTCAGCACCAGATATCCATTTAGGTCATACTGTTGTTTTAAATAAACTTAAACAGTTTCAGGATTTAGGCCATGAGGTTCACTTAATAATTGGTGATTTTACTGGAATGATAGGTGATCCTAGTGGTAAATCAGAGACTAGAAATCAATTAACAAGAAAAGAAGTAGAAGAGAATGCTAAGTCTTATCAGGAGCAGTTTTCAAAGGTTCTTGATAAGAAAAAGACTAAACTTCATTTTAATAGTAGTTGGCTTGGGGAATTAGATTTAGAGGATATTCTAAATTTGGCTTCTAAATATACTGTTGCCAGAATGCTGGAGAGAGAAGATTTTGCATCCAGAATGGAAGCTAATAAACCGATTTCAATTCATGAGTTTTTTTATCCATTGATGCAGGGATTTGATTCTGTTGCACTTGAGGCAGATATAGAGTTAGGTGGTACAGATCAGAGGTTTAATCTTCTGGTAGGCCGACGATTACAGAAAGAATATGGCCAGGAGCCTCAGCTGATTATGATGCTTCCACTTCTGGAGGGACTCGATGGCGACAGAAAGATGAGTAAGAGTTTAGATAATTATATAGGGATTGAAGAAGATCCAGTTACAATGTATGGAAAAGTTATGTCGCTGCCTGATGAATTAATCGGTAGATATTTTGAATTAATTACTGATGTTAACCCTGAGAGATTAGAAGAGATAAAAGAGGATTTGGCTGATGAGTCAGTTAATCCTATGGGCTTAAAGAAAGAACTGGCAGCCTGGGTTGTAGAAAGGTTTCATGACCAGGCAGCAGCTGAGAAGGCAGCTAAAGAATTTACCAGGGTGTTTTCTCAGGGAGAGCAGCCGGAAGATATGCCTGAAGTTGTTATACCTGAAGAAGATTTAGAAGACGGGAAGCTCTGGATTGTCAAATTAATAGCGGCAACCGATTTATTAGATAGCAATAGTCAGGCCAGGAGAATGATAAAACAGGGTGCTGTGACAATTGATGATGATAAGATAGAGAAAATTAATATAGATGTTCCAGTGGAAGATGGCATGGTTATTCAAATTGGCAAGAGAAGATACGCTCGAATTAGAAGGGGGAAGTAAGATGTTAACTGATGAAATTAGGCAGTCTTATCTTGATTTTTTTGCAAAGAAAGGTCATAAGATTGCAGATAGTGCACCTTTAGTTCCTAAAAATGATCCAACTCTGCTCTGGATAAATGCAGGTATGGCTCCATTTAAGCCATACTTTAGTGGCAGTAAGGAACCTCCTTCAAAAAGAATGGTTTCCAGCCAGAAATGTATTAGAACTAATGATATAGAGAATGTTGGCCGGACAGCCAGGCATCATACATTTTTTGAGATGTTAGGTAATTTTTCATTTGGAGATTATTTTAAAGAAGAGGCTGTCGCCTGGAGCTGGGAATATGTGACCGAGGTTTTAGACCTTCCAGAGGATAGGCTGATTATAACAATTTATAAAGATGATGATGAGGCCTTTGATATCTGGCATGATAAGATTGGCCTACCAGAAAATAGGATTGTCAGAATGGGGAAAAAAGATAATTTCTGGCAGATTGGCACTGGCCCATGTGGTCCATGTTCTGAGATTCATATTGATCGGGGACCTGAATTTGGCACTGGTCCTGAAGATGTGTTAGGCGGAGAAGGTGACCGTTATTTAGAACTCTGGAACCTGGTTTTTACTCAGTATGATTATACTGAGGCTGGCGAATATATTGAATTGCCTCAGAAAAATATTGATACTGGAATGGGTTTAGAAAGAACTGCCTCAGTATTACAGAATACAAAATCTAATTATGAGATAGATACAATTTATCCATTGATTAAAGCAGTAGAAGAAAAATCAGGCCAGGAATATAAAGGTGACTGGAAAGCTAAGATGCCTCACAGAGTAATAGCTGATCATGTAAGAGGTGTTTCTATAGCAATCTTTGACGGGGCCTTGCCATCGAATGAAGGCAGAGGCTATGTTTTGCGGAGGTTAGTCAGGCGAGCTGTCCGTTATGGCCAGAAACTTGGACTTGAAGGTCCTTTTCTTTATGATTTTGTCGATGAGGTTAATGAATTGATGGCTGGCGGCTATCCTGAATTGAGTCAGAGATCTGATCATGTAAAGCATGTGATTAAATCAGAGGAAGAGAGTTTTTTACAGACTTTAGATCAGGGCATGAAGATTGTTGAAGATATTAAGAGTGAATTAAAGGCTAAAGGAGAAAAAGTCCTGGCCGGGAAAGAAGCTTTTAAATTATATGATACTTATGGATTCCCTCTTGATTTAACTGAAGATATTATGGCTGAGGCAGGTCTGGAAGTTGATACTGAGGGTTTTAAGGAAGAGATGGCCAAGCAGAGAGAAAGGGCCAGAAAAGCAAGAGATGAGGGTGGTTTTGCATCATCTCATGATCTATATGAAGAGTTGGCCTCTGAATTAGATAGTACTACTGATTTTATAGGTTATCATAATCTTAAAACAGAAGCTGAAATTAAAGCTATTATTGTCGATGGCAAAAAAGTTAAAAGAGTTAGTGAGGATCAGAAAGCTGAGATAATTCTTAATAAGACGCCGTTTTATGCAGAAAGCGGTGGTCAGATAGGCGACAAAGGAATTATTAATTCTGTTACTGGTGATGCTACTTCTGAGGTGAGTGATGTAAAAGAGAGAGCTGGATTGATTATCCATATAATTAATCAAAAAAGTGGCAGTTTAGAGGTTGGTGAAAAGGTAGAATCTATTGTCGATAAAGATCTTAGAAGTTCAACTGCCAGAAATCATACAGCTACTCACTTACTCCACCAGGCTTTAATGAATCAACTTGGAGATCATGTCAGCCAGTCTGGTTCTTTAGTATCACCTGATAGATTGAGGTTTGATTTTACTCATTTTGAAGGATTGGATAAAGAAGATATCATAAAGATAGAGAGAGAAGTCAATAGAAAGATAGTTGATAATTTAAATGTAGAGACATTTGAAACATCAGTTAAAGAGGCGAAAGAGATGGGGGCTCAAGCTCTATTTGGCGAGAAGTATGGTGAATCTGTTCGGGTGGTAAAGACTGGTGATTACAGTTTAGAATTATGTGGCGGTACCCATGTTGAATCTTCTGGTGAAATCGGTCTCTTTAAAATTAGCCAGGAGAGCAGTATTGCTGCTGGAGTTAGAAGGATTGAGGCGGTTACAGGGCTGGCAGCACTTGATTATATTGAAAAGCAGGAAGAGATAATTAATGAGGCAGCCAGTCTATTAAAGGGCAGTCCTGGAGAAATAGTTGATAAAATAGAGCAGCTTAAGAACTCTAAAAAAGAGCTGGAAAAAGAAATGAAGTCTTTGCAGGATCAGCTGGCTGATTCAAAAGCAGGAGATTTATCTGAAGAAGTTGAAGAAGTTAATGGCATTAAAACTATTATAAAGGAAGTTGATCTTGATCAGGATGGTATCCGGAATCTTGCTGATGAATTAGTTAAAGACTTAGGCTCAGGTATTGTTATATTAGCCAATAGTAATTCCAACAAAGTTTTTTTTGTAGCCAAGATTAGTAAAGATTTAGTTAAAGAGGGCTTTCATGCCGGTAATATTGTTGGAGAAATTGCCAGAATTACAGGAGGCGGCGGCGGAGGCCGTCCAGATATGGCTCAGGCCGGTGGAAGCCAGCCAGATAAGTTAAATGAAGCTTTAAAAAGGGCCAGAGAATTAATAGCTTCTCAATAATTTAATCAAAATATTTTGCAGGGAAGTGATTAAATGAGTAAAAAGAATAATAATCATGACGAGACGGTAAAGTTTGATTTTGATCTCAGTGAAGAGGTTAGTGAAGCAGGCTATATTTTAAAGCGAGTCTATCATGCCTTAGAGGAGAGAGGCTATAATCCTGTTAACCAGATTGTTGGTTATTTGATATCTGGAGATCCTGCATATATTACCAGTTATAAGGATGCCAGAACTATGATAAGAACTGTTGATAGAGATGATATCCTTGAAGAGTTGATTTCCAGTTATATTAATAAAAAATAATTAGAGTTTTGGCCTGACCTGGAGCTAATTAAATCCAGGCAGGTCTTTATCATTCTTAATAATTATGTTTAACTATAAAATTGAGATACTTGCATTATATTTCAGTAAGATATATAATGTATTATTAGGATGTTATGCTTTATTAAAGTTATATAAGATATATATGTAAAGGAGGAGGCCATTGCGAGTATTAGCTATAGATTATGGCCAAAAAAGAGTTGGGCTGGCAATAAGCGATAGACTTGGGATAACTGCTCAACCATTTAAAACGATTATAAATGAGTCGAGGGAAGAGTTAATTGCTGAGTTAGAAGAAATTATTGAGGAAAATGATATTACAGAAGTTGTAATAGGCCTACCTCTTCATATGAATGGTACTGAGGGAGAAAGAGCTGAGAAAAGCAGAGTTTTAGCAGATGAATTAGGGGATGAACTAAATATATCAGTATATTTGCAGGATGAGAGATTAAGTAGTGCTGAAGTTGAAAAAGTTATGCTGGCAGGAGATTTAAGCCGTGCAAAACGAAGGGAAAAAAGGGATAAACTGGCAGCTTCTATTATTTTAAGAACTTATCTTGCCAATAGAAAGGGAGGATATTAAAATGTCGAATACAGATAAAGAACCAACATATTGGTATGACACTGATAATAAGGAATTAGTTTTAGAGGAAGACGATAAGGAATATAGATTTTATTTGCAGGATAAATTTGAGTTTGAAGGTAATGAGTACTGTATTTTAACTTCCTCTGAATCAAAGGCTGAGGAAGAATCTCTTTTAATGAGGGTTGAGAAAGAAGATGACAGAGATATACTAGTTGTTATTGAAGATGATAAGGAGTTTGAAAACGCATCCAGGCATTATTATTCTAATCAATCAGATAATGACAACTAATTGAGAAGTGGAGGCATCTAATTTGAAGAAAGCTGCCATATTATTATTACTAGCAGTTTTAATTGCTGGAGCTTATTTTAAATTTGATTATCTTGCAGAACCTACTTACCCTGAAAAAGCTGAATTATTTGTGATAGAATCAGGTAGTTCTGTCAGGGCTATTGCCAGGCAGTTAGAGGATGAAGGCTGGATTAGGTCGGCAAGATTATTTGAAATATATGTTATAATTAATGATTATCAGGGAGGCTTGCAGGCCGGAACCTACCAATTTGAAGTTGGAGATGATCTTTTCCAGATTGCAAATCAGATTGTATCTGGACGTGCCGCTAGTTTTCGAGTAACTATACCTGAAGGTTTTACTGTTAATGAGATTATAAAGAGGCTATCTGAATTTGACCACATTGATCAAGAGGATTTAGTTCAGGCACTTGAGGATGATAGGATTAAGAGAGATTATTTTCCTGATAGTTCGGAGGTTGAATGGCCCCAGGAAGGGTTTTTATTTCCTGACACCTATAATTTATCTTATGAGATGGATTCAGTGGCTATTTTAAATGTTATGATTAATAGATTTGAGAATTACTGGCTTGATAGTCTTGAAAATAATGAAACTGACTATAGTATTAATGAATATGTTACCCTGGCATCTCTGGTTGAAAAAGAGGCACAGTTATCTGAAGAAAAGCCTTTGATTGCCGGTGTTATTTATAATAGGCTGGATCAAAATATGAGATTGCAGTTAGATGCCACAGTTCAGTATGCTTTAGAAGATAGAGTGTCAAGGGTTCTTTATGGCCACTTAGAGGTTGATTCGCCATATAATACTTATTTGAATTCAGGATTACCGCCAGGACCTATTGCCAGTCCAGGAGATAATGCTTTAGCTGCAGTTTTAGAACCTGAGGAGTCAGACTATTTATTTTATTTTGCAAGACCAGATGGAAGCCATATCTTTACTAAAACTTATCAGGAACATCTGGAAAGATTAAGGGAGTTTCGTTAATATGGAGGTTAATAAGATGAAAATTCCGGAATTACTTGCTCCAGCAGGTAATTTAGAGAAGTTAAAGATAGCTATTGACTATGGGGCAGATGCAGTTTATTGTGCTGGAAAAAGTTTTGGACTTAGGGCTAAAGCTGACAATTTTACAAAAGAAGAATTAGATATTGCGATTAATTATGCTCATCAGCGGGGGAAAAAGGTATATCTAACTTTAAATATTATTGCCCATAATAGTGATTTAGATAAGTTAAAGGATTATTTTGATTATATTGATAGTATTGATATAGATGCTTTAATCGTTTCAGACCCAGGGATTCTTTACCTGATAAGAGAGGAAGGTTTAGATGTTCCTATTCATTTAAGCACCCAGGCCAATACAGTTAACTGGGCTTCTGCTAAATTCTGGGAAGATTATGGACTGGAGAGGTTGATTTTAGCCAGAGAATTATCTATTGCAGAGATTAAAGAAATTAGAGATAAGACTGATATAGAACTTGAGACCTTTGTTCATGGTGCTATGTGTATTTCATATTCTGGACGCTGCCTGTTGAGTAACTATATGACTGGCAGAGATGCCAATCGAGGAAATTGTGCCCAACCATGCCGCTGGGAATATAATTTAGTTGAAAATAAAAGGCCAGGGCAGTTCTGGGAAATAGATGATGATGGTGATAGAGGCAGTTATATAATGAATTCTAAGGATCTTAATTTATTTGATTATCTGCCTTCGATAATAAATGCAGGGGTAAATTCCTTGAAAATAGAAGGAAGAATGAAGAGTTTGAATTATGTTGCGACAGTTACTTCTGTTTACAGGAAAGCCTTAGATAATATTTTAGTAGAAGGTGAGAAATATCAAACTGATCCTGAACTGGCAAACCAATTAAACAAAATAAGCCACAGGCCTTATACTACAGGCTTTTATGCAGGAAAACCAGGAACAACTGGACAGAATTATTCATCTTCTTCGTATATTAGAGATTATAAGTACCTAGGGATTGTTAAAGGTTATTTACCTGAATTAGGGCAGGCTATTGTCCAGGTCAAAAATAAGATTAATATTGGAGATAATGTTGAGTTTTTTGGCCCTGGTGCAGATTGTTTTGAGCAGAAGGTCACTAATATTTATTCAAATGATGGAGAAGCGTTAGAAGTTGCAAATCATCCTGAAAGTATTGTTAAAATTCCTGTTTCTAAAGAGATTAGTGAGAATTATATAATAAGGCGGCGTGAAAATGAAGAGAATTAATGATACACTAGAGATGAAGGTTTTAATTCCTCAAGAAGAAATTGTATTTGTTGATATGGTATTTAAGTCTTATGAGGGAATTGCTATGCTTAATTTAGATAATAAGAGAGAGGGTCTGGTAGTCCTGGATTATACGCCTGGTACCAGAAAGATTGTCAAAGAGGTCTTAGCTGATCTTGGAGAAAAGTTTGAAGTGGAAATAATTGAAGATGAATATGATCAATTAAATTAGTTTTAATTGCGGTGATATAATGCTTTCTTTTATAAAAAAATATTTACAACCAGATTATCATTTTAATTGTATGAGTGATATAGATTTAAAGTTATTTAGGGAATCTAATATTAAAGGTCTTATTATAGATATAGATAATACAACGATGCCTTATTCTTCAAAAAAATTACAGGTTGTAATAAAAGATTGGATAAATAAAGTTGATAATGAGGATTTTGAAATTACTTTTGTTTCTAATACTATCCCAAAGAGGGCTGATTTTGTAAGTAATTATTTTAATAAGCCTGCATATGGCTATGCTGCTAAGCCTTTTGGATTTGCTTTTAAAAGGGCTATAAAGAGCATGGATTTATCGAATGAAAAGATTGCAATTATTGGAGATCAGATATTTACTGATATTTTAGGTGGAAATCTGGCAGGCTTTATGACAATATTGGTTGAACCAATAGAGAGTAAGGACTTTTTCTTAACCAATATATTTCGCTGGTTTGAAAGTTTGTTTTATGATAGGAATAAAGGTTTAATGCAAAGGGAGTGATTAAATGAATAAGTTTAAAATGTTACTTGGTCTTGTATTGATGCTTCTAGTCTTTGTAGCTGTTGCAGCTGAAGAGATTCAGGCTGAACAGAATTTGCATTTAGGCGAAAGAGTATTAAGAAATGGAGATCAGGGTGGCGATGTTGCTGTTTTACAGAGGATACTACAGGATGTTGGGGTTTATAATGCGAGAATAGATGGATTATTTGGTCCGAATACTGAGAATGCAGTTAGAAAATTTCAGGAAGAAAATGGTTTAGCAGTTACTGGAGAAGTTGGTGATGAAACATTAAATCATTTGCCTGACTCAGATAGTATTTCAAGTATTATAGATGTATCAAGAGACGATATTATGTTGCTGGCAAGAATTATTTATGCTGAAGCTAGAGGAGAAGCCTTTAAAGGTCAGGTTGCTGTTGGCTCAGTAATTGTTAATCGGGTTGAAGATGGGAGGTTCCCGGATAGCATCAGAGCGGTTATTAATGAACAGGGCCAGTTTAGTTCACTGCTTGATGGGCAGGCAAATTTATATCCTGACCAGGAAGCAATTGATGCTGCTAAAGGTGCACTATTGGGATATGATCCTACTTATCAATCGATATTCTTTTACAATCCAGCTGTAGCTACTAATTTAGCCTGGCTTTCTAATAGACCTGTTGTAAGACATATTGGTGGACATGTTTTTGCAAGGTAAAAATTAAGCAGCACCTTGAGGTGCTGCTTCAATTAAATTATTTTTTAATTAATTCTGTTTGCATTTTATCAATACAGCTTTGACAAATTATTTTCTCTTCAAAATCAGAAGTCTGTTTAGCGCTACCGCAGAAGATACAGGCCGGTTCATATTTTTTAAGTATGATCCTATCTTCTTCGACAAAAATTTCCATAGGATCTTTTTTATCGATATTCATTGTTTTTCTAAGTTCGATTGGGATGACCATCCGACCTAAATCGTCTACTTTTCTGACAATGCCAGTTGATTTCATTTAAATATACCTCCTGTATAAGTATTTAGAACACGATTCGACAAAATTCTCTTACTTGATATTATAATACTTTTTTCGATAATAGTCAACATTATTTTTAAAAATTTTTACATTCTTATTATTTATTACTTTCTTACTTTTTTTTCAAGGGGCTGATAATCTTGCAGAATCTTTTAGCAGAGTATCATGATAAGCTTTCCAGGAACAATTATAAGCTGACTTCGCAGAGGAAAGATATTCTAACTGTTTTAATTAATAATAAAGAACAACATTTTTCTGTAGAAGATTTGTATAATGAAGTTAAAAAGATTAATCCAAATGTTGGTCTGGCAACAATTTACCGCAATTTAGAATTATTTTGTAGATTAAATATTACTCATATGCTTGAATTTGAAAGTGATTATAAACATTATGAACTTATTTCTGAAGATGACCATCACCATCATTTGATTTGCATGAATTGCGATAAAATAATTGAATTTAATGATGAAGATTTAATAGAGTTTGAAGATAGGTTAGCTAAAGATTATGATTTTGATATGGTTAAGCATTATATTAAATTTTATGGTTATTGTAATGATTGCCAAAATAGTGATGATAAGGAGTTGAAATAATGGAACCTACTAAAAATTGTTTAAAAGACTTATCTGTATTTTCTTTATTAGATGGAGATGAAATCCAATCTATCTGCCAGAATGGTTATCTTAAAGAATATCGTAGAGGAGAAATAATATTTTTTGAAAATGATAGTGAAAAAAAACTTTACTTACTTGTAGATGGTCAGGTTAAATTATCAATGTTATCAAGTGAAGGTCGTGAAAAGGTAATGACGATTTTGCAGGCCGGTGATATATTTGGTGAAATTTCATTATTTGATCATGATCCTCACCCTTTGACTGCTGAAGTTCTTGAAAAGGCAAGACTTATGATTTTAGATTGGAATGATCTAGAAGAAATAATTATGGAACAGCCCAGACTTGCCTTAAAAATTATTGAGGCTTTATCGAAAAAAACTAGATTATTAACAAGTCAGGTTAGAGATTTAGTTTTTCATGATGCTAAAGGGCGCCTGGCTAATCTCTTAATAAGATTTGCTAAAGATTTTGGTCAGAAAGTTGATGAAGGGACAATGATTGAGATAATCCTGACTCATCAAGAGATAGCTAATTTATTAGGTGTTTCTAGGGTTACAGTGACCAAAACATTAAATAAATTAATCGATGAAGGAATTATTAAAATTAAAGAAAGAAGAATTTATATACTGGATAATGAGGGATTAAATGAACTGGTTAAGGATATTTAATGATGGATTATAGTATTGATTTTTTTCTTGGTTTAATTGGTAGTGATGTTGATAAAAGTTTATCTCCATATATTCATAATACGGTTTACAGAAAAAGAGAGCAGAAGGCTTTTTATAAAGCTTTTTCGTTAAGAGAAGAAGAGGTTTTAGAAGCAGTTAAGGCTCTAGCTATTTTTTCATTTAAAGGGATTAATATTACCAATCCATATAAGGAGCTGGCTTTTAATAATGTTGATCTTTTATCGAAATCTGCTGAAGAAATTGGGGCAATTAATACGATAAAGGTTTTAGAAGATGGTATTTTAAAGGGTTATAATACTGACTTTTTAGCTGTAAAGGAGATTTTAAAAGAAAGTTATGATAATCAAGGATTTCCTTCTGCTTTAATATTAGGTGCCGGCGGGGCTGCAAGAGCTGTCTTATATGCTTTACTTGATTTAGAATTTGAAGAGCTGACTATTGCTAATAGAACTAAATCTAAGGCAGTAAAACTGGTCTCTGAATTTAGTGATTATAAGCAGGATAGATCTGGCATTGAAATTATTGAATGGGATGAGAATAATATTGGTAGAGCAGTAATTGATTCTGAAATAATAATAGATACTACTGGTTTAAGCTGGAGTGATAAATCATTCCCAGGTTATAATAATATTAGCTCGGATAATTTTATTTTTGATTTAAGCTATCCAGACTTTAATTCCAAATTAAAGATTAAGGCTGCTGAAGTTAATGCAGAGTATATTGATGGCAAAAAAATGTTGTTATACCAGGCAAGGGAAGCTGATAAGATTTGGTTTCCTGAATTTAATGATGATGATAGGAAAAAATTATTTGAGTTAAATCTTTAATTTTTATTTGCTTGCACTAGACCGGTATATTTTAATAATTTTTTTGATATTATATTGATAAAAGTTGAAATTTTAAAATAAATCAACTTTTAGAAACTTTGATTAAATATGAGGCTGATCTGGCATAAATATGGAGTTAACTGGATTTTTCTCGGATATAAGCCGGAGGATTCCCGGAGGATTCCCGGAGGATTCCCGCAGGATTGCCGGAGGATTCCCGGAGGAGATCTGTAGATGGTCTGGGGCGGAATTTGATTTATATTTATAAAAACTTGTCTGGACCGAGATTAAACCGTATTTAAACCGAATTTACAGCGAAGTTGAACCGAAGCTAGACCGAAGGATGCCCAAATTTAGGCCTAGTTTGAATCGAATCAGTTTAAGAATAAAATCAAATAATATTAATAGAAATTAGTTATCTCAACTGGAATTATCTTCTGGTTGAGATTTTTTTATTATAAATAAATAAAAAATTTGGAAATCATGCAGGAGTTTTACATCCGATGTAGAAATAGAAAACTATTCCATTAAAATAAAAATTTACTTGATTGGAGTTGACAGTTATGTTTGGAGGAAGTCAGGTAATAAATCAGTTGAAAAATCTGATTGAGGAAGCTAAAAAAAATGATGTTAGTGATATCCATCTGGAGTTGATTGGTATAAAGGGGCGGATAAGGTATAGGATTGACGGTCTTTTGCAGACAAAATTAGAGTATAGCAAAGAGATGTTAGAATCAATTATTTCTAGAATAAAATATCTGGCTAATCTGGATATTACTTTAAAGAATAAGATTCAGGAGGGATGTATTATTGGTGGTGAGCTTGATAGTGATGATATTAGAGTTTCAATAATACCGACAGTTTTAGGTGAAAAAGCAGTTCTTCGAATTAGAAATAATAAAAATTATCTTGATTTAAATAAGATTGGGTTTAATCACTATAATAAAAAGTTGTATATGGATTTACTTGAAAATAATAATGGCATTATTCTGTTTACTGGGCCAACTGGTAGTGGTAAGAGCACAACTCTGCTGGCAACTATTTCTGAATTAAGTAGTCCTGATAAAAATATTATTACTTTAGAGGATCCTGTAGAAATATTGATCTCTGGAATTAATCAGATATATGTTAATACCAATGCAGGCCATAATTTTGCAGAATATTTAAGGGCTATATTAAGACAGGACCCTGATATTATTATGGTTGGAGAGATTAGGGATTATGAAACTGCCAGTATGACAACCAGGGCAGCTCTTACTGGCCATTTAGTTTTAAGTACTGTCCACGCTGATAGTTCGATTGGAGCAATAACTAGATTATTGGAGATGGGGATTCCCTCATATTTAGTTGCATCAACTATAAAAGGTGTTATATCTCAAAGGTTAATTAGAAAATTTTGTTTGAGATGTGGAGGAGAAGGCTGTTTAGATTGTTATGGAACTGGCTTTAAAGGCAGAAAAGCTATCCATGAGATTATTACAATTAATGATCTTATTAAAGATGGGATTATACGAGGTTTAAGTGAAAAGGAATTATTGGATATTGCAGATGAATCTGGCTTTAAGACTTTGAGAAATAATTTTGAAGAAGAAATTGCTAATAGTCTTACTAGTAAAGCAGAAATGGCCAGGGTATTATAATGAGATATAATCCAGGCTTAATTTCTGAAATAGCTAAAAACTGGAATATATACCTTAAAGGCGGTTATACACTTATTGATGCTATAAAATATAGCCAATCTGATTATTACCCAGCAAAATTTAATAGGGTGACTCTGCTTTTAATTGATGATTTAGAAAGAGGGGTATCTCCAGAGATTGCTATTAATAGATTTAAAGATATTTTACCTGATTTTTTTATTAATATATTTATTACCGGTGTTTTGAGCGGGAATGTTGAGATTATTTTAGAAGATTTATATAAGTTTTATAGCTGGGAACAGGCAGAGAGGGACCAGATTAAATCGAAGTTATATTACCCTTTAATCATTATAACTATATTCTGTTTTTTATTGGCTTTTATAGTGCTTTATTTATTACCAGAATTTACGGTATTATATGATGCCTTAGGACTTAATATAAATAATATTACTTATTTTTTAATAGAGGCTGGTAATTTTCTAAGAGCAAATTTCTTTTTCTTAATATTATTGATTTTATTTTTTATATTAGCTATTTATATATTTCTTTTGAAGATGAATAAACTGGAATATTTTAAATTAAAGATTCCAATTTATAATAAGATCATTAACTGGTTGGCATTTAATAGATTTTTTATGAGTCTGGCTATCCAGGTTTCATCTGGGATGGAGATTAGTCGGTCTATAAAAATAGCTTCAGAGGTATCCGGTCATCCTTTAATCAAAAAGAGAATATCCAATATTAGTGAAGATATCTCTAGAGGCGATAATTTAATTGAAGCATTAAGGAGGTGGTTAAAATTTGAAGAGCGGATATATAATTTATTGGTAGCAGGGGAAAGGTCAGGTGGATTAGTGGAAAGTCTTGAATTTTCAGCGGAAATATACAGGTATAGTCTGGTTCAATATATTAAGAGGATAAATCAGTTAGTTGAACCGGTTATCTTAGTTATTTTGACGATAATGATTGGTTTCCTTGCTTATCTGTTGTTGAGTCCTATTTGGTCTATATTTAGTAACGGGTTTTTACAATTTTAATTTGGAGGTAATAAAATGAAAATTTTAAAGTCTGATCAGGGTTTTACTTTAGTGGAGATGTTACTTGTTTTAGTTGTGATTGGGATCTTAACCAGTGTCTCGATTCCAGGGTTGGCCGGGGTGAGAAATCAGGCAGATTCTACTGCTATTCAGATGGAGATGTCAGGGATTAAGAATCTTTTAGAAATAGAGTATATGAATAATGATAATCTCTATCCTGAAAATCAGACTGAATTTGAGAAATTAAGTATTGATAATGCAGAACGTTTTGAATATGAATCAAATAATTTTAGAAAAGATTATTTGCTGAAATCTAAAGCTGATAGTGATGGATATTATTATGAAACTACTGGCTTAAATATGGGTATTATTAGACAACATGATCCAGATTCAGTTGTTACTGAGTAGATTCTTCAGATTCAGACAACTAAGAATAAGGGCTGAAGGTGGTTATATGAGTTTAATGGAAGTTATGTTATCGCTTTTAATTATTGCTATTCTATTAGGCTCTGGAATGTCAATAGGAGGCTATCTTA
>SLSL01000038.1 GCA_007130465.1 Halanaerobiaceae bacterium
TATTATAACAGGCACAATCTCAACCTTTGTAGCTTTAACAGTTGGCTTACTTAGCGGTTATCTCGGAGGCCGAGCAGATGATTTTCTTTCTTTTATTAATAATATCTTCTTAGTAATTCCTAGTTTACCGTTAATAATTGTAATTGCCTCATATATTACTATGCGGGGCATAATGCCGATTATCCTGGTATTATCATTAACTGGTTGGGCCTGGGGTGCCCGGGTTATCAGGTCTCAGGTAATGTCAATGCGGGAAAGAGAATTCGTTCAGGTGGCAGAAGTTCTTGGAGAATCAACCTTGGTTATTATCTTCAGAGAAATACTGCCAAATATTATTTCCCTGGTTATGGTAACTTTCTTTACTTCGACAATGGCAGCAGTTATTGGCCAGGCCACGCTGGAATTTATCGGTCTCGGCAATATGGCAGCAGTTACCTGGGGTACAATGTTATACTGGGCCCAGAATAATGCAGCATTATTATACGGAGCATGGTGGTGGTTCTTACCTCCTGGATTATTTATTGGAATGTTAGGAGCATCATTTGCTTTAATGAACTTTGCAATCGATGAAATATCCAACCCAAAGATTAGAAAGAGGTAGAAATATAATGTCAGAAACCATATTAGAAATAGACAAATTAACATCAGGTTACCAGGTTAAACAGGGTCGAGTAGAAGCAGTTAAGGATGTCAGCTTTAAGCTTGGCTCAGGAGAATTTCTGGGTATTGCTGGCGAATCAGGTTGCGGTAAATCAACTCTAGCTTATAGTATTCTGGGCCTACTTGAAGACAACGGCCGAATCTTTTCAGGCTCTATCAATTATGGAGGCCAGGATTTATCAGTATTATCAGAAAGGGCACTTAAAAAAGTCCGCTGGTCAAAGATATCTATGGTTTTTCAATCAGCCATGAATGCTTTAAACCCGGTCATTACAATAAAAGAACAACTCCTGGATGCTATGTTTGCCCATAAGCCGGGTCTCAAAGAAAAAGAAGCAGTAGCCAGGGCAAAAGAACTTTTGGATCTGGTTAATATTACCCCAGATCGATTATATGATTATCCCCATCAATTATCAGGTGGGATGAAACAGAGGATAATGATAGCCATGGCTATGGTTCTTCAGCCAGATATAATTATTATGGATGAACCGACAACAGCTCTTGATGTAGTTGTTCAGAGAAATATTATTGAAAAAATAGGTGACCTCCAGGAGAAATTTGGTTTTTCAATTATCTTTATAACCCATGACCTGTCACTGCTTGTTGAAATTTCAGATAGATTGGCTATCATGTATGCAGGTCGCCTGGTGGAACTAGGGAATGCTGAAGAAATATACAAAAACCCAGCCCATCCCTATACAGAAGGTCTAATGGCTTCTTTTCCTCCCTTAGTTGGAGAAATCAAAGAAGTAGGCGGTATTCCTGGCAAACCACCTGACTTTTTCAAATTACCAGTAGGCTGTAAATTCGAACCACGCTGTCCTTATGCTTTTGAGAGATGCAAAAAAGAGAATCCAGTATTTGAAAGCTATGACAGTACTGGCCGGCTAGCTCGCTGTTTTCTAGCAGGGGAGGAGAGATAAAATGACAGAAACATTATTACAACTAAAAGATGTATCCCTCCACTTCCCAATTAAAGCAATTGGCCGTTCTGGTGAAAAGGTTAGAGCCATGGATGATGTCAATTTAACAATTAATAAAGGTGAAATTGTCGCTCTGGTTGGTGAATCAGGGAGTGGCAAGACAACTACAGCTAGAGTAGTAGCTAGAATTCACAGTCCAACTTCAGGTAAAATTTATTTTCAGGGTGAAGATATCTATACTTCAGAATATAAAAAGAATAAAGTTGACTGGTATCGGAAACAGGTCCAGATGATTTTTCAGGATCCCTTTGGTTCTCTGAATCCGACCCATAAAATTAGATCAATTTTAAGTAGACCTTTTATCATCCATAAAATCTGTCCAAAATCAATAATAGAAGAAAAGATGGTCGAAGTTTTAACAGAGGTCGGCCTGGAGCCAGCTGAACAATTTTTAGATAAATTTCCCCATGAACTCTCTGGTGGTCAGTTACAGCGGATAAATATAGCCAGAGCGATTTCAGTTGAGCCAGTTCTGCTATTAGCTGATGAACCAACTTCAATGCTTGATGTTTCAATTAGAATGACAATCATGAATATGATTAAAAACTTTAGAGATAAAGATCAAATCTCTTACTTATATATTACCCATAATCTAGCTGGAGCAAGATATATAGCTGATAGAATAGCAGTAATGTATGCTGGTATGCTTGTTGAAGTCGGTCCAACAGACGAAGTTATTCAGAAGGCGAGACATCCCTATACAAAATTGCTCAGGTCAGCAGCACCTCAACCAGAAAAAGGTTTTAGAGAAGAGAAACTTGGCTCTACTGGAGATATCCCCAGCCTGATAAAACCACCAAATGGCTGCCGTTTCCATCCTCGCTGCCCATATAGCAAGCCAGAATGCAGCCAGGCCATACCTAAAATGTATCAGTTAAATGACAATCATCGCGTTCGCTGTATCCTTTATAAAGATGGAAAGATACCAGACTTTGCCTAATAAATATTTAGATTAAAAAGTTATCAACTTATAAATTTATAATCCTCCTCAAATACAGAATCCAACCCTGTATTCAGGGGGGTTTTTTAAATTAAAATCAAACTTGATATAATTACTCAAGAACGTTATAATGATAATAGAACCAAATAGGGGTAATGGGTATAAAAAATCTTAAATTCATATTCTCTTTACATTTCAAATGTATAATAATATTAAGCAAGTTAAATTAGTTCATATAAGCTTCAAACAAGATTGAAAAGCTCTAAGGAGGTTTTTTAGTTGAAAAAATTAATTATAATAAGTCTGGCAGTAGTGTTAGTCTTCGGATTAATCGGAATGAATGTTACAGCCATGCAGGGCAATAGAGGTCACATGGGTAGAAGTAGTGTTGATAATACAGATCAGTCATTTGATGATTTTGATAACTTTGGGTTCGGAGGAATGATGGGCTTTGGTGGCATGATGGGCTTTAGCGGAATGATGCATACTTCAGTTGAAAGTGAGTATGATTTTCTTATAAAAATGATACCTCATCATGAAGAAGCAGTCAGAACAGCAAGAACTTTAAGGGATAATACTGATAGCGAAGAGATGAGA
>SLSL01000033.1 GCA_007130465.1 Halanaerobiaceae bacterium
AATAAAAAAATTCCTCTCAAAGGGAAATTATTTGTTATAGCACTTGTTTTTATTATATTTTTTGGTGGGATTGCCAGTCAGTATTTAACAACCAATTTTTCTGCCCAGGAAAATAATCCTTTTCCTGATTCTAAAATAAATATTTTAATAACTGGTCACGATCAAGACCATTATGGTGTGAGCAGAACTGATACAATAATGTTAGTAAGCATTGATATTGAGACCCGACAGGCTGGGATAATATTTATTCCGAGGGATACAAGGTTGAGTATCCCAGGCAGGGGGATTAATCGCATAAATGCAGCTTATGCTTTTGGCGGAATTGAGCTAACGATCGAAACTATTGAAGATTTTTTAGATATAAATATTGATTATTTTGCTGATTTAGATTTCGATGGTTTTATTAAAATTATTGATTCTATCGGTGGTGTAGAAATTAATGTGGAAAGAAATTTAAATTATGTTGATAGAGCTGGCGATCTTTATATCGATATCTCTGCAGGTCAACAGACTTTAGATGGAGAAGATGCCCTTGATTATGTAAGATATAGAGAGTCTTCTAGAGGTGATATCGGTAGAGTTGAAAGACAGCAGAAATTTGTCAATGCTGTAATTAATCAGGCTTTAAGTCCTTCAACGATGGCCAGATTGCCATCTATATATCAGGAGATTAATAGAGCTGTTGATACCAATATTCCATTAATTGATATTTCATCATTTCTTTTTTTAGCTAAAGATATTGATTTAAATAATCTTGAGACAGCTATGGTTCCAGGTGATCCTGAGTATATTAATGGAGCAAGTTATTGGGTTCCAAATCGAGAGGAAACGGAAGCTTTAATTCATAAACTGGTCCATAGCAAAGAGTATATTTCCAATAACCAGACTGATTTAATTATAAGTAATGGTAATGGTAAAGCTGGAGTAGCTGGTAATTTAGCTAATGAACTAGAAAGATTTGGTTTTAATATTAAGAGAATTACCAATGCAGATCGTTTTGATTATGAAAAGACTGAGATAAGATATTATTCTGAAGAGAAAGGATCTGCAGTTAATAATTTGCTGAATTATATAGGTGGCGAAGCTATTCTTGTTGACAAAGAAGATGATGAAGAAATAAATAAAAATAAGATTGAAATTATTATAGGTCATGATTATCTAGAAAGAGAACAGGAAGCGGAAGGGGAATGAATTGAATGGAGAGTTTAACTAGTAAAGAAAAAGCTTTAAAAATTTCAGAAATAGCAGATGATAAAAAGGGACAGAATATATCTGTTTTGGAAGTGAATGAACTAACACCAATGGCTGACTTTTTTATCATTATAAGTGGCCAGAACGAGAATCAAGTTCAGGCTATTGCCAGGGAGATAGAAGATACCTTAGCTGATGAAGGTATAGAGCCCCATAAAATTGCTGGTAGGAATCAGGGCCGCTGGATTTTATTAGATTACCAGGATATTATTGTTCATATTTTCCACCATCAGGAGAGAGAATATTATGATTTGGAGAGATTATGGGCAGATGCTAAAAAATTATTAGAAGATGCATAAAAAATTCCTTGACAGGCAAATTAAATAATCATATAATTTTAATATATAAATAGTTTATAAACAATGATAGAAATTAGTAGGTATCAAACTGATTGAAGAGAGCCGGAGGTGCTGGGATCCGGTATCAGTACCTGTGCTGAACTCATTCTTGAGTTTCAGAAGTGAATAAATTAGCTTCTGACGTTTAACAGCGTTAGTGTTTTGAGTGAACCTTATTTTATAAGGTTAATCTGGGTGGTACCACGGGTATATGAACCTCGTCCCTATTCTTTCTGGGATGGGGTTTTAATTATTTATAATATTATAACAGAGAGGATGATATTAATGGCAGAACAATATGAATTTCAGAGGGCAGATAAGAAATGGCAAGAAAAATGGGAAAATGCTGAATTGGATAAAGTTAATATTAAAGAGGGACCAGAACATTATGTGCTGGAAATGTTCCCATATCCATCCGGGAAATTACATATGGGCCATGTTAGAGTTTATTCAATTGGCGATGTAATTGCCCGATATAAAAGAATGCAGGGTTATAATGTTATGCATCCAATGGGATGGGATGCTTTTGGTCTCCCAGCAGAAAATGCAGCAATTGAACATGGAAATATTCATCCTAAAGACTGGACCTGGGATAATATAACTGAAATGAAAAGACAGATGAAAAGTCTAGGTTTAAGCTATGATTGGGATAGAGAAGTTACAACAGCCAGTCAGGATTATTATCGCTGGACTCAATGGTTCTTTATTCAAATGTTTAAGAACGATTTAGCTTACAGGAAAAAAGCAGCAGTTAACTGGTGCCCGAGTTGCGAAACTGTACTTGCAAATGAGCAGGTTGTTGATGATGCCTGTGAACGTTGTGAAACAGATGTAGAGAAAAAGAAATTGGCCCAGTGGTTTTTAAGAATCACCGATTATGCTGATAGATTGCTTGATGACCATAAATTTCTGGATAAATGGCCAGATAGAGTTAAAGCAATGCAGAGAAACTGGATTGGGAGAAGTGAAGGAACTCTAATAAATTTCCCTGTTCCAGCTACAGATGATCAGATTGAAGTATTTACAACCAGGCCAGATACTATTTATGGTGCAACCTATATGGTTTTAGCTCCAGAACATCCCTTTGTTGATAAGTTTCTTGAAATATCAGGGAAAGAAGCTGAATTAAATGAATTTATTGAGATGGTTAGCCAGCAGGAAGAAGAAGAGAGAACTTCTCCAGATTCAGAAAAACTAGGTATAGATACAGGGGTAAAAGCAGTAAACCCTTTATCAGGGGAAGAAATTCCTATCTATATTGCTAACTATGTATTGATGGATTATGGTACAGGAGCAATAATGGCTGTTCCTGCCCATGACCAGAGAGATTTTGATTTTGCTAAAAAATATGATATAAATATCCGAGAAGTTATTAGACCTGAAGATAAAGCTAGTGAAAAAGTTAGCGAGTTAGAAGAAGCTTATATTGAGCCGGGCATATTAGTTAATTCAGGCAAGTTTAATGGTTTGAGCTCTGATGAGGCATTTGATAAAATAGCTGCATATTTAGAAGAGGCTGGTATCGGCCAGAGAAATGTTAATTATAGGTTAAAAGACTGGTTAATATCAAGACAGCGTTATTGGGG
>SLSL01000118.1 GCA_007130465.1 Halanaerobiaceae bacterium
CATATTATTCACAAGTAAGTTTTATTATTATTCATTATATGTTTTCGGGGTTATATTAACTATTTTCCAACTGAAAAAATAAATCATAGCTGAATTTGTTTTGAGTTAGTACTGGGTTGGTACTGGGTTGGTACTGGGTTAGTACTGGGTTAGTACTGGGGTGATATACTACTAAAGTTAAAGAAAAACCCTGCCTTATGACAAAGACAGGGCTAATAAATCTACTTTTTATTAATTATTAAATATTTTATTTAAAGGTTTTTAGATCGGCGCTAACCTTTAATCTGGCTCCAGTTTTAGCTTTAACCTCTTCTACAGAGGAATCTTCTGCAATTTCTGTCAATAATAAACCTTTATCTGTGATTTTAATAACTGCTAATTCAGTTACAATCATATCGACTTCACCGGCTGCAGTTAAAGGTAGATCGCATTCTTTTAGGATTTTAGGATCGCCTTTTTTAGTTGTATGGGTTGTGGCGACAATAACCTGTTTAGCTCCAACTGTTAAATCCATTGCTCCGCCCATTCCTGGCACTAACTTGCCTGGAATCATCCAGTTGGCCAGATTGCCCTTTTCATCTACCTGGAGGGCCCCAAGAACTGTTGTGTCAAGGTGGCCTCCTCTAATTATTGTAAAAGATGTGGCCGAATCAAAGCAAGCTCCGCCGTCTTTAATTGTAACAGGCTGGCCGCCTGCATTTACTATATCAGGATCTTCTTCACCTTCTGGAGGGGTTGGACCTACTCCAACAAAACCATTTTCTGTCTGAAGGGTAATATCTATATCATCAGAGATATAATCAGCTACCATCGTTGGCATGCCGATGCCCAGGTTGACTAATTCGCCATCTTTAAGTTCCTGGGCAACTCTCCTGGTAATTCTCTCTCTTATTTCTGACATTAAAATACCTCCTGTCTAATTCCTTTCAACTATAGTTGTGATGCCCTGGCCGCCACCAATGCAAAGAGTTGCCAGCCCATAACGATTATCTCTTTTGATCATTTCATGAATAAGGGTGACTAAGATTCTTGTGCCACTGGCTCCAATTGGATGGCCAAGGGCGATTGCTCCACCATTGACATTAACTATCTCTGGATCAAAATTTAATTCTTTTAGAACTGCCAGAGACTGGGCGGCAAAGGCTTCATTGGCTTCGACCAGTTCAATATCTGAGATTTCCAGACCGGCTCTATCTAAAGCCAGTTGAGTTGCTGGAACTGGACCGATACCCATAATGGCTGGATCTACAGCTGCAGAAGCATGGGCAACAAATGTTGCGATAGGTTCTATACCTAATTCCTGGGCCCGCTTTTCACTCATTAGAACAAGAACTGCTGCACCATCGTTTATACCTGAAGCATTCCCGGCTGTTACAGTTCCATCTTTCTTAAAGGCTGGTCTTAATTTACTTAAGCCTTCAGCTGTAACTCCTTTACGGTAATATTCATCTTTTTCGAAGATCTCTGGATCTCCTTTACGCTGTGGTATTTCAACAGGAGTTATTTCATCTTCAAAGCGGCCTTCCTCCCAGGCTTTCTCTGTTTTGTTCTGACTTTTGGCTGCAAATTCATCCTGTTCTTCCCTGCTAATATCATATTTATCTACAAGATTTTCAGCAGTAATACCCATATGGTAATCATTAAAGGCATCCCAGAGGCCATCATGAATCATTAAATCTAGCATTTTACCATGTCCCATCTTTTCGCCCCAGCGGGCATTTGGCAGATAATAACCTGAGTTACTCATGTTTTCGATTCCGCCAGCCACGACGATTTCATGTTCACCAAGCATGATACTCTGGGCAGCCAGATTGACTGTTTTTAAACCTGAGCCACAGACTTTATTAATAGTTGTTGCTGGAACTGTTTCTGGCAGCCCGGCTTTCAATGTCGCCTGACGGGCAGGATTCTGACCCTGGCCGGCCTGAAGAATATTACCAAGTAAGACTTCATCGACTAATTCTTTATCTATACCTGCTCTTTCCAGGGCGCTTTTTATTACAGTTGCGCCTAAATCAACAGCAGGAACATTTTTTAGACTTTTACCAAAACTCCCAATTGCTGTTCTGGTAGCACTTACTATTACAACTTTCTCCATTATTATAACCTCCTCAGGTTACATTTATTTTTCAAGAATATAATCGACAAAAAGCCCAGGTGTCATGACCTGATTGGAATCAATCTCGCCAACTTCCAGGATTTCATCAGCTTCAACAATTACAATCTCAGCAGCTGTAGCTACTATTGGATTAAAGTTCCTGGCTGCATAGCGATAAATTAGATTGCCCTTTTTATCTGCCTTCCAGGCCTTAACCAGGGCAATATCAGCTTTTAATGGTTCAGCAAGAATGTAATCCTCACCATCAACTTCAATGATTCTTTTATCTTCGGCAACAGTTGTTCCAATTCCTGTTTGGGTAAGAATTCCGCCTAGACCGGCCCCGCCGGCTCTGATTTGCTCAATTAATGTCCCCTGGGGAGTTAGTTCTACTTCTAATTCACCGGCATTCATCTGCTTACCAGTCTCCCGGTTAGTTCCGATATGGGATACTATTGCCTTTTTAAGTCTCTTTTCAACTACTAACTGCCCGAAAGTCTGGTCATCAAAACCGGTATCATTGGCAATTAAAGTTAGATCCTTTGCTCCGCTATCTAATAAGATTTTAACTAGTTCTCCTGGAACTCCTGATTCGATAAATCCTCCTACCATCAAACTCTGTTCATCAGCAAATAGCGCTTTAATCTCTTCTTTATTTGCAATTTTGGCCATCTAAACTACCTCCATTTATCAGAAGTCTTAATAATTATAAAAACCTTTTCCAGTCTTTCTGCCTAACTCTCCTCCGCGGACTTTCTTTCGTAATAATGGTGCCGCTCTGTACTTTGAATCTTTAAACTCTTCTTCAAGGGTATCCATAATCGCCAGGCAGACATCAAGACCAATCATATCAGCAAGGGCAAGGGGGCCAATTGGATGATTTGCTCCCTTTTTCATTGCAGTATCAATATCTTCAGCTGTTGCTACCCCTTCAGAGAGAATAAAGACTGCTTCATTAATCATTGGAACTAAGATTCTATTAACGACAAAGCCTGGGGCCTCTTCAACTTCTACTGGTGATTTTTCAAGATCCTTTACTAATTTGCTTGCTATTTCAAAGGTCTGATCAGAAG
>SLSL01000235.1 GCA_007130465.1 Halanaerobiaceae bacterium
AATAAATAAGAAAATTTCCTGCCAGATCACATATAAAATGAAAATTATAAAGATTATATGAGGATGAGTATATCTAAGCATTAGATTGTAATATCGTCTTTAATATTATTGTAGGTCTGGATTCCAATTCCAGAGACATTCATTATTTCTTTAATATCTTTAAAACCACCATAGTTATCTCTATATTCTATTATAGCTTCAGCTCTAACTATACCTATTCCTGTTAATGTAGAAAGTTCTTGCAAACCTGCCTGATTTAAATTAATCTTGATATTTGAATTGATTATATTATTAGTAATAGAATTATCAGTTGAATTATTAATAGAATTATCAGTTGAATTAACTGGATTAAGATAAGAAGGAATTATTATATGTTCTCCATCATTTAATATTCTTGCCAGATTTATCTGATCTAAAGCAGCTTGAGTTGTCTCGCCTCCAGCAACTGAAATAGCATCTATTAATCTAACACCCTGGGGAAAACTAAAAACTCCTGGGGTTTTAACTTCCCCACCAATATGAACAATTATTTCTTCACTTTTATTATTAGCGCTTTTATTAATATCTTCTTCCCTTTGAATTAATTCTATTTCTGCCACTTCTTCATCATTAAAATTTAAATCTCTGCCTCCTCCTACCCAGAATGTTATAACAGCAACCAAAACCAAAATAATCCAATATTTTTCCTGATCCATTTTCATATAATCCACCCCTTATTTTCATGGTGAATAATATTTCTTCTTATAACAAAATATTCCTGCAAAAAATATAAAAAAACCTAACCTTTTTCAGGCTAGGCTAAAATTCAGTTGACTTTTAGGTGATTCTTTATCTTTTCAATTAATAAATCATTGGCAATTTCATTTAATCCCCCATGGGGAATTATTATATCTGCCCTTGATTTACTCGGTTCTACAAATTGCTCATGCATCGGTTTAACTGTTGATAAATATTGCTTTTTCACAGACTCAAGGCTTCTACCTCTCTCATTAATATCTCTAGTTATTCTTCTTAATAATCGAATATCACAGTCAGTATCGACATAAATTTTTAAATCGTAATGTTTACAGAGTTTTAAATAATATAAAGAAAGAATCCCTTCAACAATTAATATCTTAGATGGTTTAACTACTTTTGTTTCATCAAGCCTCCGATTTGTTTTGAAACTATAAACTGGTCTTTCTATCTCTTTACCGTCCCGCAATTTATTTAAATGTTCAATTAATAAATCTATCTCAAATGAATTGGGGTGATCAAAGTTAATTTCATTTTCTGGGACATCAAAATGATCTAAATCATGATAATAATAATCTAGCCTCAAAATAGTTACATCATCTTTAAAAGATTCTTTTAATATTCTTGCCAGTGTTGTTTTTCCAGAAGCAGAACCACCTGCAATCCCAATAAGTAATACACCCATCTACTCATATCCTCCTATATATAAATTATATTATAATTTTTTAATAGATTTCTTATTACCACTCTTTATTATATGATAATACCCCTCTGTTTGTACAGTGTTTTCTTTAAGAAATTCTTCGATTTCTTCAACTTTTCCTATATCAAACTCAACTCCAAAACCACACTCTGCTGATATAGACGGAGGAATCGGACGCATCTCCACTGAATAATTTCTCTCTTTTAAAAGTTTTTCAGTTTTTAAAGCATGATGGGTATTTGCAAATGAGATTAATCCATATTCATTATCTGTCATAAAAATCTCTCCATTTCCTTACTTTATAACTCTTATCTTTGAATCCCCCTCTACAATTTCCCCAATAATTTCAGTATCTTCTCCTCTTTCAATTAACCTATCCCTTAATTCTTTGGCCTGTTCAGGATTGACTGCTATCAATAATCCCCCAGAAGTCTGAGGATCATATAATAAATCAGAAATATTTTCATCAATATCATTTTCATAAGTAACTTTTTTAGAAAAAGCCTTTCTGTTCTTATGAAGTCCTCCTGGGACCATACCTGTATCCATCATTTCCATTGTATCAGGAAAGTATCTGATTTTATCAGTAAATAATCTAGCTCCAACTTTACTCCCATTTAACATCTCATTTAAATGACCAATTAAACCAAACCCTGTAATATCTGTGCAACTGCTAACATCATAAGTATCCATAACCTCAGCAGCTTTTGCATTCAATTTAGCCATACTTTTAACTGCAGGATGATTTAGCTGATCATCAATCAGGTCAGCCTTAATTGCCGTTGATATTATTCCAGCACCTAATGGTTTAGTTAAAACTAATTTATCCCCAACCCTTGCAGTTGAATTAGCCCTGACCTTATCAGGATGAGCTACCCCTGTAACTGACAGGCCGTATTTAGGTTCATCATCTTCTACAGTATGGCCTCCACCAATAAATGCACCGGCTTCCTTAACTTTATCATTGCCACCTTTTAAAATCTGATTTAATACTTTTCCCTCAAGACAATTAGGAAAACCTACAACATTCATTGCTAAAACAGGTCTACCACCCATCGCATATATATCACTTAAAGAATTTGCTGCAGCTATCTGACCAAAAGTATAAGGATCATCTACAACAGGAGTAAAGAAATCAATAGACTGAATCATTACTCTACTTTCATCTAATCTATAAATTATTGCATCATCACCATTTTCTAAGCCTACAATCAAATTTTCATCATTAGAACTAAAATCTATTCCATTTAAAACCTCGGCCAGCTCCTCTGGCCCTAATTTAGATGCTCAGCCAGATGATTTACTATATGAAGTCAATTTTAATTTATCAGACATAATAAAACCTCCAATTAATAAGAAATTTATATTAAATTAATAAAATCTAATTATAATTATAGCAGCTAAAATATCTTATAACAAGCAAAAATCCCCTCCTGTTTAAACAAAAGGGGATAAATATTTTTCATCAGCCCCTGTTTAGCATTAATAAATTCCTATTTCAGCGGGGCTCAACAATAAATTTAATAGCTGTTCTCTCTTCTCCTTCAATCTCAATATCTGTAAATGCAGGAATACAGACTAAATCAATACCTGACGGAGCCACAAACCCTCTGGCTATTGCTACTGCCTTAACTGCTTGATTAATTGCTCCTGCGCCTATTGCTTGAAGCTCGGCACCACCTTCTTCTCTTAAAACACCGGCTAAAGCACCGGCTACAGA
>SLSL01000129.1 GCA_007130465.1 Halanaerobiaceae bacterium
ATATAAGTATAATACCGAACTCCAACATCCTGAATATCAAAAACCAGGGTCTCCAATCCCTCTAAAACTTCAGAAGATGGTTTTTTATTATCACCGTAAAGACTGATTACTGGAAGTCCGCTGGCAGGATCCTTAGAATCATCGACTTTCTCTCCAGTTGCCGCACTACCTCTAAAACCATGCTCCGGGGCAAATATTTTCTGAATATCTAATTGAAAATTCAATCTTAAATCATTTAATAATAAATCTAGATTCTGTCTCATCTGATGATCTCTACCGGTATGATTGGTAATTAAACCAGTAGGACCTGTAAAAGGTATCTGAACCTCTTTCTCAATAACTCTATCTAATCCTGATCTGTATTGGCTGGAACAATTACTCACTTATATTCCCTCCTATATATTGTCTTCTAATCTAGTGCAAAGGGATCAACAGCATCCCTGAGTGCATCTCCAAGAAAATTAAATGCCAGCACTGTTACTATTATAAACAATCCTGGGATCAATAACCAGGGTTAATCTTAATAATATTATAAAATAGCTAACCTTACTAACAAAATTAATTTTCCACTCTCAAATAATAACATTTCGCAAATACACAACTTTATTCGATTATACTCCGTAAATCTCCTTGGTTATCATCTAATAATTCTTTAGCCTCTTTCAAATCACATTCTCTCTTAATCATAATTATTGCTTCTTTTACTTGATAATCTGCAGCTTTTAAAAATTCATCAGCTTTTTCGTTATCTATACCGGTAATCTCACTAACAATTCTTCTCGCTCTTTCTTTTAATTTTGCATTGGTTGCCTTTAAATCTACCATTAGATTATTATAAACCTTACCCAGCCGGATCATTACTGTTGTTGATATCGTATTAAGAATCATCTTCTGGGCTGTTCCTGCTTTAAGACGGGTAGACCCTGTCAGAACTTCAGGGCCAACAACTGCTCTAATCTTATGATCTGCATTCTCAACCAGTTCTGAATTATAATTACAAACTAAAGCTCCAGTTAAAGCTCCCAGCTTTTTAGCAGTTTTTATAGCTCCAATTACATATGGAGTGCTCCCACTTGCTGCAATCCCAATCACTGTATCTAATTCATTCACATTATGTTCTATTATAATTTCCTCACCTTTTTTCTGGCTATCTTCTATCCCTTCTTGAGCTCTAAACATTGCATTCTCGCCACCAGCCAGAATCCCAATTACCCTGCCTTGCTCCAGGCTAAAAGTTGGAACACATTCAACGGCATCTATGATTCCCAGACGTCCACTGGTTCCTGCTCCAACATATATAATTCTACCACCTTTACGCATCCTGGGCACTATAGCCTCTACTAACCCTGTTATCTCTGGAATAGTTTCTGCCACCGAGTTAGCAACAGTCGCATCTTCTTCATTTATCAGTTTAATTATTTCAGATGTTGATTTAGTATCAAGCTCCTCGCTGGCCGGGTTTCTCGTTTCAGTTATCTTCATATTCAGATTATCATTCATTATAATATACCTCCGTAAAAATATCTCTTCTAATATCTATATTCAACACTATAACAAAAATCCCTTTTTTATTTTAGTTTATTAATAAAAATATTTTACTAACAGTTATTAAACCTTAAAAATAAACAAAGCCTGTTGAAGGGCCTAAATCCTCAACAGACTTAATATATAATCGATAACTTAATATTTATTTATCAGTATGAAGTTCCACTATATCCTCATCTTCAAGCACAAAATCCTGAGCTACCGGCTGACCAGGAAATCTTGAAGAGCCCCAGACACAGGCTTTTTTAAGATTTTCAGCAAAATCTTTATGAACCGCCCTGGCAAACTCAATTAAGGTAGTGCCCCGGGGCATTACAAAGGGACTATCCTTATCAGGCTCCCGCCCAGGCGCTTTACTATATATTCTGATTACGCCCAGTTGATTAAAAAATAATTCAGGCAATCTCTCGACCCCTTTTTCTTCAGGAACCGACACCAATTCAAAATTAATCTCTGGATAAAAATCTTTTATTACATCCAGATTATCTTCTGCCTCAATATGATCTATTCCTGTAGCAATAAAAATTATATCTTCCTGAGTAAATGCTTTGACTCCTTCTGGAATATCTTCTGGTTCTCGCATTATTCTCTTAGACTTAAGAAATTCTATTGTTCCATCAAGCTGCTCCAGACATTTTGATGAAGCAAGTGAGATCATCACCACAGGTAAATCAGCCCTCTGAATTGCACTGATCATTGGCCCGGGAACATCCTCAGGCACAAGCGGTGGTGTATCAATAACCTGAATCTGAATATTTTCATATGGTACCATCCCGGCAACAGGCAATGATGTTGAAAATGGATAGTTTGCCACAGTAACTTTGGCATTACTTAAAGCACCAAGCAATGATGATTTCCCTGTATTTGGATACCCAAGTAAAATTAATTGACCTGCCCCCTCTGGGTCAATTTTATAAGGATTATATGTTGATTTACCCTCTGACTTCTTTTCTTTTTCCTCTTTTAGCTTTGATATCCTCTTTTTCAAGTCGGCCTGTAATTTTTCAGTCCCTTTATGTTTCGGCATTATAGCCATCATTTCATTTAACGCTGCTATTTTTTCCTCAGGTGTGGAAGCTGAACGATATTCCTCCTCGGCTTCATAATACTGAGGAGGTAAATTAGCTGGCATGAAAACACCTCCAATTTTAATATATTAATAAATTTCGTATATATTTTTCTAAAATAACATCACCCTATATTATTATAATTAAACGAAATTAGTTAAAAACCTTCTTATAAGAAAAAAAGAGGTGAAAAATTTAAATAATTAACCGATTAAAAGAGGATTTTTAAAGTTTATAATGAATTATAATAGTGGCCGGGTATCTATATTGATATTTTATACATTTTAAGACTAGCTTAAAGTAAAACGAGCTTAGCCTACCTTCGTCAGATCTCTTAGCTTAGAGATAAATAACACGAAGGGGGTTAACACTAATGAAAAAATTATATATAGCTATTACAACCGCTATGATCGTATTCGGTAGCGCTATTCAGGTACTAGCTGATACAACTGCATGGCGTTAAATTAAAAAGATACCCGGCTAATAAATAAAAATTAAATGGAGTTTTTAAAATGAATAAAAAAATAAAAATTTACTTATTA
>SLSL01000178.1 GCA_007130465.1 Halanaerobiaceae bacterium
CATTCCAGGTGTCCTGGCAATTATTCAACATATATTAGTATATTTAATAAAATTAATTGAAAAGGAGATGAATTAAACTTGGATTTTGAAAGTTTTAAAAACGAAGCAGCTTACTTACTAAAAATAAATTTTGATGGTTATAAATTAAAAAGAGTACAACGAAGAACTGATAGTTTAATGCGAAGACATAATATTGAAGATTATAAAAAATGTATAGACAAACTTAAAAAAGACAATTCCTTTAAAGATGCTTATCTAAAAAAATTTACAATTAATACCTCTGAATTCTTTAGAAATCCTAAAAGCTTTAAATATCTTGAAAATGAAATCTTACCTGATCTAATTAATAAGAACAATGATAAGATAAAAATATGGAGTGCTCCCTGTTCAAATGGCTCTGAACCCTATACAGTTGCAATTATTTTAAATGAGTTAGGTTTAAAAAATAATGAATATGAAATTCTAGCCAGTGATCTGGATAAAGATATCCTGAAAAAAGCAAAGGAAGCCTATTATAGCTCAAGTTCCTTAAAAAATGTACCCGATAAATTAATGTATAAATATTTTAATCCTTTATCAGATGAAAAAAATCTTTATCAGCTTTCAAGAAAAATTAGAAACTCAGTAAAATTTGAAAAGAAAGACTTAATTAATGATAGATATTCTTCAGGTTGGAATCTGATTCTGAGCCGTAATTTTTTTATCTATTTAACTAAAGAACAGAAAGATATCCTAACAGAAAAATTTACAAAAAACCTAAAAAATAATGGCTATTTATTCCTGGGAAATACTGAGTTTATCTTTAATCCTCGAAAATTTAATTTAGATAAAATCAAGCTATCATTCTATCAGAAAAATTTAAAATAAGTATTGCCAGCCCCGTCAATTAAAAAGGCTGGCAATTTATATTTTAACTATTTTCTTTTTCTTCATCTTTCTTTTTCCAGCTTAAATGATAAATTAAACTTACAATTCCAATAGCAAGATCTTCATTTCTAACAGTTACATCTTCAGGAACATGAAGGCGAGTTGGAGCAAAATTCCAGATAGCTTCTATCCCTGCCTCAATCATATTATCAGCGACTTCCTGGGCTGCATCCGTTGGCACTGTTATTATTCCTAATTTTACATCGTTATCTTCCACAACTTTCTCCATCTTACTTGTTTCTAAAACTTCAATACCACCAATTTTATTTCCTACCATTGATTGTTCAGCATCAAAAACACCTACTAATTTCATACCCATCTTTTCAAAACCCTTATAATCTACAAGAGCTCTTCCAAGATTTCCTGCCCCTACTAAAATTGTTGTCCAGGTCTCATCTACTCCTAAAATTTTTCCTACAGACCTTTTTAGATCAAAAACATCATAACCTACTCCTCTTCTTCCAAACTCACCATAATAAGATAAATCTTTTCTTACCTGAGTTGGAGGTATACCTAATCTTCCTCCTAAATCTTTTGAAGATACAACATCGACATCTTCAAAATTAGCCAATTTATCAAGACATCTGTAATATAATGGGAGCCTTTCTATCGTGGCCTTCGGAATTGATTCTCTATCTTTCATTCTCCTCACCCCTTAAAAAGTATTTATATAGCATATTATTTCACAAATTGTGGGAAAAAACAAGGCCTAAACCGATATTTTAGTAAATAAATCGGTTTTAAGCCTATATTTTTTTATTAACTCACAGAACTGCCTGTTTTTATTGATTTAGCAGGACTAATTATTGTTAATTCCTCATTCTCTTCATCTCTAGCAGCCAATAACATCCCTTGAGATTCAACACCAAATATTTTAGCCGGTTCTAAATTAGCAACCATTATAATCTGCTTATCAATTAAATCTTCTGGTTGATAATAATTTGCTATACCAGCCACAATCTGTCTTCTCTCATCACCTAAATCAACCTGTAATTTTAATAATTTGTTGCTATCTTCAATTTTCTCAGCTGCAATTATAGTTGCAATTCTTAAATCAACTTCCTGGAACTCGCCAAAACTAATAAGACCTTCCTCTTCCACTTTTTCTTCCTCCTGCTTATCATCAACATCAGTCAACTCTTCTTTTTCCTCATAATATTCTTCAAGATCAATTCTTGGAAAAATCGGGTCTCCCTTTTCTACAGTTCTGCCAGCTGGCAATCCTCCCCAGGCTAAATCATCCCAATTAGCATTTTTAACCTCTGCTTGAATACCTAACTGTTTTCCTATTTCTCCAGGAGTGTCGACTAAAAACGACTTCAATAAAATTCCAATCATTCTTAAAGACTCTAATAAGTTATAAAGTACTGTTCCTAACCTCTCACGATTTTCCTCTTCTCTAGCTAAAATCCAGGGTTCAGTCTGATCAATATACTTATTAGCTCTTCTAACAAACTGCCAGATTTCTTCTAAAGCTCTGGTATATCTGAGCTCTTCTATTTCTTCTGCAGCCTTCTCAACAGTCTCAGCTCCAACTTCTTTGAGACTGCTATCATATTCTGTCTCTTCAGATGGCTCTGGTATCTTGCCTGAAAAATATTTTTCAACCATAGATAAAGACCTGTGAAGAAGATTACCTAAATCATTGGCCAGATCTGAATTAATTCTCTGAATTAAAGCTTCAGTTGAGTAAATTCCATCAGTGCCAAAAGAAACCTCTCTTAAAAGATAATATCTAATAGAATCCCGGCCAAAATCATTAATCAGTTCAATAGGATCAACAACATTTCCCCTTGATTTAGACATTTTGCCAGTATCACTTAACAACCACCCATGTCCAAAGACTTGATCTGGCAGAGGAAGATCTAGTGCCATTAAGATAATCGGCCAGATAATTGTATGAAACCTCAGGATATCTTTACCTACTATATGAATATCTGCCGGCCAGTATTTATTAAACTTGGCCTCATCCCTTTTATAACCCATCGCTGTTATATAATTACTTAAAGCATCGATCCAGACATAGATAACATGGTCTGTATCTACAGGAACCTCAATCCCCCAGTCAAAAGTCGTCCTGGAAACACTTAAATCATCAAGACCACTTTCAATAAAACTAATCATCTCATTCCGCCTTGATTCGGGCTGAATAAACTTAGGGTTATCTTTAATATGCTTAAGCAATCTATCAGCATATTTACTCATCTTAAAGAAATAGCTTTCTTCTTCAACCCATTCAAGAGGACGATTACAGTCAGGACAAACCTTCTCGTCACCTTCTAACTGCCTGTCAAGCCAGAATGTCTCACAGGGAGTACAATACCAGCCTTCATATTTGCCTAAATATATATCTTCCTGTTCATAAAGCTGTTTAAATATCTCCTGGACTACCTCTTCATGATTATTATCTGTAGTTCTGATAAATTGGTCATAATCAATTCCTAATCTATCCCAGAGATCTATAAAAGTAGCAACAATCTCATCAACATAATTCTGAGGCTCTTTGCCAGCCTCATCTGCCTTACGTTCAATCTTCTGTCCATGCTCATCAGAACCTGTCAGGAACATGGTATCATAACCTCTTAATTCCTTATATCTTGCGATAGCATCTGCAGCAACAGTTGTATAAGCATGTCCAATATGTAAACGATCACTTGGATAATAAATTGGTGTAGTCACATAAAAAGTTTTTTCAGCCATAAGTTTCCCCTCTTTCTTCTAATTTCAATCTCTAAATTCAGGCCTAGCGTCTATTGCAATAGCTTCCTTGTAAACCTGACTCTTTGGAATCCCTCTGATTTTAGATACTTCTTTAATCGCTTTTTTCTTAGTATAACCATTTTCAATTAATAATTCAAGATGTTCCAGTATTGAAAGCTCAGTAACTTTTTCTTCTTCAGAAATTGCTTCATTGCCTGAAATAACTATTACAATCTCACCTTTTATCTCCCTGTCAGCAATCTTTTCCTTAATATCTGAAGCAGTTCCATAAATCTTCTCTTCATGCATCTTGCTAATTTCTCTAATTAGAGCAATCTCTCTGTCAGCCATAATTTCAGCAAGATCAGAAATAGTCTCCTTTATCCGATAGGGCGATTCATAAATAATTGTAGTTCTCTCATCTAAGTTTATACTGGCAAGTCTATCTTTTCTCTCCTGACCCTTCCTCGGCAGAAAGCCTTCAAAAACAAATCTATCAGTGGCAAAACCTGAAGCTACTAAAGCTGGCACTGCTGCTGATGGACCAGGTAAAGGAATTACTTCAATCCCCTCATTAACAACTGCTTTAATCAAGATTTCGCCAGGGTCAGATAGCCCTGGCATACCTGCATCACTGACCAAAGCAATATCCTGATTCATCTTTAACTTATCAATAATCTCCTCAGTTCGCATCTTTTCATTATGCTCATGATAACTGATTAAATCATTATCTATCTCAAAATGCTTAAGGAGCCTGCCAGTTCTTCTTGTATCCTCACAGGCAATCAGGTCAACCTCTTTTAAGATCCTGATAGTTCTATAAGTTATATCTTCTAAATTTCCTATTGGGGTGGGGCAGATATATAATTTCCCTCTCATATAGCCCTACCCTCCTCCATCTGATTTTCTAATAACTGGAGGCAGAATAAACAATCTCCATGGCGCTTTTCTCCAAAACTGAGATGACAGATATGGTAATTTTCCTGATATAAATGCGCCAAATTACTATATGCTCTCTGTTTGGGGGTTATATCTTCTTCTTTTTCTTTATTATTCTGCTTAAATAAAAGTCTTTTCAAATCATTATTCTCTTTTTCCAGCTCTTCATTCTCTTTATATAATTTATAAGTTATATCCTTAAGCTTCTGAAATTTCTGTGAGAGTTCTTCAATCTCTTCCTGAAAATAAGCCAGGGTGCTTAAAATTTCTTCATCCATCTCATAAACCCCCTATTTATCAAGATCATAATCTTCAAGATCATCGACATCAACTTCAATCGATTCACCATCTATAGATACCTTAACTGTCTTCTTAATTAGATTTCTATCAACAACTTTACCTTTTGTCCCGGTTTCTAATTCAACTTGCTCGCCATAAGATGGCATCTCTTTTTTCATCTGCCTATATGAATCAGCTTCATATCTTAGACAGCACATAAGTCGACCACAGAGTCCGGAAATTTTCGATGGGTTTAATGAAAGATCCTGCTTTTTAGCCATCTTAATCGAGATAGGTTTAAACTCCCTAAGCCACCTTGTGCAGCAGGTAGGCATCCCACATGGCCCTAAGCCACCTAAATGCTTGGCTTCATCTCTGACACCAATCTGTCTCAGTTCTATCCTTGTCTTAAAGACTCTGGCTAAATCTTTAACCAGTTCCCTAAAATCAACTCTACCATCAGCTGTAAAATAAAAGATAATCTTATTATGATCAAATGTATATTCAACATCTACTAATTTCATTGGGAGACTATGGTCTTCAATCTTATCAAGACATATTTTAAAGGCCTCACGCTCTAACTCTTTATTCTCATCATATTGAACCTTGTCTTCTATTGTAGCCTCTCTTATAACCGGCTTCAATGGAGATACCAGTTCCTCTTCTTCAACTTTTTTAGGAACAGCGACTACCATTCCAAATTCTATCCCTCTTGAAGTTTCGACTATAACATAATCATTCTTCTCTAATTCAAAATTCTTTGGGTCAAAGTAATATACTTTACCTGCCGGACGAAATGTTACTCCTACTACTTTCTTCATATTTACACCTCTTAGTTCGCAACTTTAATAATAAATACTGGAGAGCCAATTCAATTTTCACATTTGCATTTATACTTGCAGTAATTTCTCGGATAAATTCTAACTCCTTTATAAGCTCAGACTTTGAGTATTTATCTTTTATAGATTCAATAGAACTTAAATAATCACTATTATTAATCTGGCCAGTTTTTACATCTCCAACTATTATTATATCCCTATACCAGTCTATAAGCAAATCAAAAAGAGGCAAGCCCTCTTCATACCATTCTTTCCACTTATCAACTTCTCTAAAAACTTCAACCCTTGATTTATCTGCTAAATCAACTAAAAATTGAAAAACCTGATTTCTTTTTTGAAAAATTTCTCTATTATCAATAATTTTTTCTGCCTGCATTAAACTACCTTTAGCAAGACGGACCATAAGCTTTAAATTTTCTTCTTTTACACCCTGCTGCTTAAAATAACTTATTAAAATCTCATCTGATAAATATTCAAACCTGACTTGCTGGCAGCGAGAAAGAATCGTCGGTAAAACTTTGCTCTCATCTTCTGCTATTAAGATCAGCGTTGCATAACCTGGAGGCTCTTCTAAAGTCTTTAGCAAGGAATTAGCCGCCTGCTCCGTCATCTTATCGGCTCCTGAGATTATAAAGAACCGATGACCAGCCTCATAGGGTCTATAAGCGATCCTCTTCTGCAGGTCTCTAATCAAATCAATCCCGATCTGATCTTTATTTTCTTCAGCTTCTAACAGGTCAAAATCTGGATGATTGGAATGCTTAACCTTAATGCACTGGGTACATTCTTCACAGCTATCTTCATCCATATTCTCGCAGAAATAAGTCTTAGCCAGTGTTTTAGCCAATTCTTTCTGGCCAACTCCCTCCGGCCCTAAAAAGAGATAGGCATGACTTAAGCGCTCAGTATTAAGCTGATTTCTGATTAACCTTTTAGCTTTCTTCTGGTCTGGTATATCGGCAAATGCCATTCATTTCACCTCTAAATTTTATAAAATTCTTCTACATCTACAACAAATACTGTTGCCCCACCGACCTCAACATGCATTGGAAATGAATAATGGTCTTCTAAAGTATTGGCTACCGGCGACATTGAAGGTACAGTTTTATCTCTATGCTGGCAATTATCTTGTAAAATCTCAATTAACTCATCTAAGTATTTAGCTTCTGTACCAATTAAAAATGTAGTATTACCTTCTCTTAGAAAGCCTCCACTGCTACTGAGTTTCGTCGTCTGAAAACGGGCTTTATTCAAATTGCTCTGCAGACTGGCAGCATCACTATCATTGACAATAGCAACAACCATCTTCATCTTTGGAGATTCTTCTGTCATCTTATATCATCTCCTTAATTTCCTGCAGAATATCAGTTTTAACCTTTTCTATCGACCTATTAGCATCTATAACCCTAAATCTTTCTGACTCTTTAGCAAGTTCTAAATATCCAGCTCGAATCTGCTGATAAAAATTAAACTCCTCACGTTCCAATCTATCACCTAATTTATCAACTGTTTGAGCTCTGGCCCTGGCCAGTCCAACTTCTACTGGCAGGTCTAAAAAGATAGTCAAATCCGGTTTGAGATAATCGACTGCCCAGAGATTAATTTTTCTGACTAAATCAATATCTAAACCTCGACCATAACCCTGATAGGCAAGATTAGAATCAAAATATCTATCAGAGATAACGATTTTCCCAGCATTTAAAGCAGGCTTAACAATCTCTTCAACATGCTGAGCCCTATCAGCAGCAAACAAAAGAATCTCTGCCCTTGGAGTCATCTCACTCCAGTCTGGGTCAAGTAGAAGCTGCCTAATTTCCCTGCCAAGCCTTGTGGCCCCAGGTTCCCTGGTCAGCAAGACATCAAAGCCCTTTTCTTTTAAATCATCGACAATATATTTCTGCTGGGTAGTCTTACCTGACCCCTCAAGACCTTCAAGTGTTATAAATAATCCTGCCATCGATTAATATACCCCTCTCAAAAACAGTTATTAAATTAATGATACCACAATAATAAAAACAAAAAAAGGGTGCCGCCTGGCACCCTGATAAATCTTAATTATAATCGTTCAAATATACATCTAATTCCATAGCTGCTTTGGCCCCACTGGCTGCAGCAGTAACAACCTGTTGATACCTCTGATCCTGAATATCTCCGGCTGCATAAACACCTGGAAGATTAGTCTCCTGTTTATCATTTGTAATAATATAACCTGCATCATTTAAATCTAATTTTTCTTTAAATAAACTATTATTCGGGATATAACCGATAGCGATAAAGATGCCATCAACATCATCTAAAACTTCTGACTCCCCTTTTTTCTTATTAAAGACTCTAATTCCAGAAAGTCCGCTTTTATCTTCCATTAATTCTTCGACCTCATTGCTGCACAAACATTCTATATCAGGATTTTCTCTAACCTTTCTTGCTAAAATCTCAGAACCTCTAAATTCATCACGGCGATGAATTAGATATACCTTATTAGCAAATCTCGTTAGAAAATCAGCTTCTTCTAAAGCAACATCGCCACCACCTACAACAGCAACAACCTTATCTTTGTAAAGTGCCCCGTCACAGGTTGCACAATATGAAACACCGCTGCCAATCAATTGATTTTCATTCGGCAGTCCTAGCTGTCTTGGCTTTGCTCCAGTAGCAATTATAATAGTCTTTGCATAATAAGACTCTAAAGTCGTATCAATCCTATAAGGCCTTTTTGATAAATCAACTTCATCAACAATATCAAAATCAAGGTCAACCTCAAATCTGCCAGCCTGTTCGATCATTTTATAGCCAAAATCAGGTCCAGATATTCCCTCTGGGAACCCTGGAAAATTATCCAGAGTACTGCTATTAATAATCTGACCGCCAGGCTGCTCTCCTCCGATAACAACAGGCTTATGACCTGCCCTACCTGAATAAATTGCAGCCGTTAACCCGGCTGGCCCAGCTCCAATAATCACAACTTCTTTCACATTTTTTTCTGTTTCTTTCTCTTCCACTAAAGATAACCCCCTCAAACAATATACATTATACATTAGAATACTTATCATTAGAATACTTATCACACTATCTTATAGCTTAACTCTACAACTGATTATTTACAGTTAAATAGAACACAATCTAATCAATACTGTAATTTGGGGCCTCTCTTGTAATATTCACATCATGGGGATGGCTCTCTTTTAAGCCAGCCGCTGTAATTTTAATAAATTTACCTTCATGCTTTAAGCTATCAATATCTTTAACGCCACAATAACCCATACCTGAACGGAGTCCACCGGCCAACTGATAAAGCGTATCAGATAAAGGTCCTTTAAATGGCACCCTGCCTTCAACCCCTTCAGGAACAAGTTTCTCAGCTTCAGCCTCAGCCTGGAAATATCTATCCTTACTACCTTTTTTCATGGCTTCAATTGAACCCATACCACGATAAACTTTAAAGCTCCTGCCTTTATAAATCTCTTTCTGACCAGGACTCTCCTCAGTCCCTGCCAGGATACTCCCAACCATCACTGCATCTGCTCCAGCAGCGATCGCCTTAACAATATCACCGGAATACTTAATACCACCATCAGCAATTATCGTCTTATCATATTTATGGGCAATACTGGCTGCATTCATAACAGCTGAAATCTGAGGCACACCGACACCGGCAACAACTCTAGTTGTACAGATAGAACCTGGACCGATACCGACCTTAACAACATCTGCACCTGCGGCAAATAAAGCCTCAGTAGCCTCTGAGGTAGCCACATTCCCTGCCATTAGATCAACCTCTGGGTAATTGCTCTTAACCCGCTTAACCATCTCTATAACCCCGGCAGAATGACCATGGGCAGTATCTATCACAATCAAATCAACCTCAGCATCTATTAGCTTCTCAACCCGGGCATACTCAGAGTCCCCGACACCAACAGCAGCCCCGACCTGGAGCCTGCCATTCTTATCTTTAGTCGCATCAGGATATTTCTTCGCCTTCTCAATATCCTTAATCGTTATTAGACCCATTAAAACATTATCATCATCAACCAGTGGCAGCTTCTCTATCTTATGCTCCTGCAATAACTTTTTAGCCGTCTCTAAAGTCGCATCTATTGGTCCAGTAACTAAATCTTCAGAAGTCATAACCTCAGAAATAGGCCGATCATAATCCTCGATAAACCTCAAATCCCGGTTGGTCAAAATTCCAACCAGCTTCTTATCCTCATCTACAATCGGAACCCCTGAGATTCTAAATCGAGACATCAGATTCTCTGCTTCTATAATCATATCGTCAGGCCCTAAATAGAAAGGGTCAATAATAACTCCACTCTCTGAACGTTTCACCCGATCAATCTCTGCAGCCTGATCATCAGCAGTCATATTCTTATGAACAATCCCCAACCCACCTTCTCTGGCCATAGCTATTGCCATATCAGAATTAGTAACTGTATCCATGGCAGCACTTAAAATCGGAATCTTTAAACTTATATTATCAGTCAAATCTGAATCTGTTGAAACAGCAGCAGGAACAACCTCTGAGTAAGATGGCACTAAAAGAATATCATCAAAAGTCAGGGCTTCACCAAGAATTTTTTCTTCTCGTGAGTACATTAATTAAACCTCCTAAAATTTTTCGCCTTGAAAATCTGTTCTAGTCATTTTTGACATCTAAAATTTTATTCTAGCCGCAACATAATATTTGATTTAGTTTAACAGATTTTTCGACTACTGTCAAGATAATCAGCGATTATGATAGTGCCAGATCACTCTGTATAATAATTAAATGTATCTCAGGCAAATAAAGGATATTCCCAACTTATATAGAAGTAAAGAAAAGGCCAGAAACAATAATCTTAAAATATAAGAAATTAATAATCATAAAAATATACAGGAGGTATCACTAATATTATGAGTTCAAAGGTCTTTTACGCATCAACCAGAGCCAGCAAGAAAAATCAGAGCATGATTGAAAAATTATATAAATTATTTAAAAGAGCAGGTTTCGATAATTTAATCGAAGAAGATGAACTAATTGGAATCAAACAACATTTCGGTGAGATCGGAAATACAGCCTTTATCAGACCTATCTACACCAGAAGAATTGTCGAGGCTATCAAGGAAGCCGGCGGCAAACCCTTCCTAACCGATGCCAATACTCTCTATGTCGGCGAAAGAGCCAATAGTGTCGATCACCTACATACAGCCCATAGAAATGGTTTTGGCTATAGTACTGTTGGCGCCCCAATAATTATCGCAGATGGTATTAACGGAAAATCATATCTTGAAATCGAAGTTGGCCTAAAACATTTCGATTACGTTAAAATCGGCAGTGAAATTTGCAATGCCGACGGTATGATCAGCCTGGCCCACTTTAAAGGCCATGGCCTGACAGGTTTTGGTGGCACCTTTAAAAATATCGGAATGGGTCTTGGCAGCCGCAGTGGCAAGCAGATGATGCATTCAACTGTAAAGCCTTCCATCACAGAAGAACACTGTATTAAATGTAAAGAATGTATGCTCTACTGCCCAGAAGATGCCATTGAAATCAATGATGATGCTAGTTTTATCATAGAAGAAAAATGTATAGGCTGTGGCGAATGTGTCGTCACCTGCCCGACTGAAGCCATCTCAATTGAATGGGAGAGTGGCAGTATGGAAGTCCAGGAACGTCAGGTCGAATTTACTGCCGGTGTTCTTAAAACTATTGATAATAAAGCCGGTTATGTCAATTTTGTCAACAATGTTACCCCGGACTGTGACTGCTCCCCCTGGAGCGATCAGCCGTTAATCAGAGATCAGGGCATCCTGGCCAGCAAAGACCCAGTTGCCCTGGAGCAGGCATCACTGGACCTTACCATTGAAGCAGAGGCCCTATCTGGAACTGCCATACCTGCTGAGGCTGGAAATGCTGAAGGCGAAAACAAATTTAAATTAATTCATAACTCAACTGATGGCGGCCTAAGACAGATCGAATATGCCGAAGAATTAGGCCTGGGTACCAGAGATTATAAGTTAATTAAAATATAATAAGCAAATAAAAAATCTCGGCCAGGTTTTAAACCAGCCGAAATTTCTATTTTTTACTTGCTTAATTCTAATTTTCTATTAGATAACTTCAATTCATAACCAATTCTTCTCCGGCAATCCTCCGGGATTCCTCCGGCAATCCTCCGGGATTCCTCCGGGAATGCTGCGGGAATCCTCCGGGTCTGCTCCGGGGCAACACCAGTCTAACACCAGCACCGATCAATCTATACCGGCTTAAAAATATTATTTATTCCAACTCAATTATAGCTTTTACGCTTTACCAGATAAATAACTAGATTTTTATACATAAAAAATAAAATCCCTATTCTGAGATAAATCAGAATAGGGTCAAATTTTATTGGATCTCCTGGCGTCCGGCCAGAGACCTGGAAAGGGTTACTTCATCAGCATATTCAAGATCTCCACCGGCAGGTAA
>SLSL01000037.1 GCA_007130465.1 Halanaerobiaceae bacterium
CAGCATGAGACAGAGCCTGGATGTGCTGTCAAAAATGCTATAAAAGCAGGAGAATTAACAGAAGAAAGGCTGGAAAGCTATCGAAAATTAAAAAGAGAAATATTATATATGGAACGGAAAAGAAAATATGGAGCTGAACATGCAAACAAATTAAAAATACAGGAGTTAATGGGGTTATAAAGTTGATTAAGTGATATTAACTTAAAAAAGGAGAATGAACATGGAATCAACAATTATAATATATAAATCAAAAACAGGGTTTACAAAAAGATATCCTTTTATTCAACATTTAAAGCAATTATGATTTAGTAAGTTTATTTTTTAATGTTATTATAATTTCCCTGATTATTAAAAAGATCAAGATTCTAAATAAAATTAAGGACTGATTTAATTGAAGACTTATCCTGATAAAACGGTTTTTGGCTGGCCTGGAGATGATGGCATAGGAGAGATGCTGATTCAGCAAATTATTGCTGGAGATAAAACTGCGACATGTAGCTTCAAAGAAGAATATTCAGAGCAAGAATTGAATGATTTGATTGCAACAAAGGGAAAGATCGTTACTGTAGAAGATCATAGAGGTATGCCAAGATGCAATATAAAAATTATTGATATTTTTGAAACAAAATTTGGCGACCCGGATCCAAGATTGGTTAAGGGAGAATATAATGGAGGCGATGTTCAAAAGTTTCAGGAAGACCACCGCCATGCCTGGAACCAAACAGTAAAAGATAAGAATTTGACTGACGATACAGTTCTAATAGTCGAGCTATTTAAACTAATTGAAGTTAAACAATAGCATAAGTTTCTTTAAAGATATCTCTCATAACTTTAGCAAACCTTTCTGGTTCTTCATAATTTAAACCTCCCTTGTACATCAATATATTGAGATATCCCACCAATTTTAATCATCTTTGAATAGTAGATAGGTTTGCTCATTAATAATTACCCCCGTTTTTTTATTTATCTTAATAAAGCTTGAAATTATTAATTAAAATATATTAAGTATATTATATTTCAGAAAAAGTTTTACTGCAATAGCCTAGTCCTAAGTTAATGATTATCTGTATAAAAATTTTTTAACTCCATACCTAAAAACCATACTGATAGGTGGTTTCTAATTATAATCTGAACTATATAATAAGATTAATTTAATATTTGATTGGTGGACAGATTAAGGGCAAAACAGAAAGGTTGATGATAAATGAAAAAGGGTCAAATAAAAAATGAGATTAATGAAATATTAAATCATATCACTGTTAATATTGGTGAAAGACCGACAGGCTCAAAATCAAATAGAAAAGTTGAAACCTATGCTAAAACTTATTTTGAAAAGAATGATTACATTACAGAGTCTCAAAAATTTCAATGTATCGACTGGATAAATAATGGGGCGGAGCTAATCATTAATGGAAAAGAATTAACAGCAAAACCGTCATATTATACAACTGGCTGCGATCTGGAAGCCGATTTTATTGTTCTATCAACAGTTTCAGAACTTGAAAATAGTCAGCTCCAGAATAAGATAGCAGTTCTAACCGGTGAGCTTACTGAAGAGCAGTTGATGCCTAAAAGTTTTCCATTCTATAATCCAGAGACCCATCAAAAAATAATCAGGCTTCTGGAAGAGAAGAGGCCTCTGGCAGTGATTACTGCTGTTGATAATGATACCTCAGTCTTTGAAGATGGCGACTTTGATATTCCTACTGCTTATATTAGTAAAGAAACTGGCCAGGAGCTTCTTGATGGGCAGGGGAAAATCAGCTTAAAAATAGATGCCAGCAGACAGGAATCTAAAGGGTCAAACCTGATTGCCAGAATCAATCCAGATGCAGAAAAGAAGCTGGTAATAACAGCCCATCTGGACACTAAATATGGGACTCCTGGAGCCCTGGATAATGGAACAGGCATAGCTATTCTAATGCTATTTAGCTCATTGATCAAGCCTGAAGCTATAGATTATTGTCTTGAGCTTCTGCTTTTAAATGGTGAAGATTATTATTCTATTCCAGGTCAATTGAAATACATGGAAGAGAATATAGTAGATGATGAATCTATATTTTTAGTAATTAATTGTGATGGTGTTGGCTTAAAGGGTAGCAAAACTGCTATTTCTTTTATGGAACTGGATGAATCCAGGCAGGAACTGATTGCCCCCTACCTTGCTGATCAACCGGAAATAGAATTAATTGAACCCTGGGAAATGGGTGATCATATGCTATTTGTTATGCATGGAATTCCAGCAATCACCTTCACTTCAAAGGAGATATTAAATCTAATAGATGAGATAGCTCATACTGAAAAAGATTCAATCGATATCATTGACTATCAAAGGGTGCTGGAGGTTGTTGAACTTATATCTGAATTAGTTGTAGATATTGGGGAGAAACTAAGTTGATTACCAGAAAAACAATCCCCTTAAGACAAATATAAGTTCTAAGACAATATTTTTTAATACAAAGAGAAGGTGATAACTTGTTAACTACAATACTTGTATTTATTATATTTTTAGGAGTTTTAATATTTGTCCATGAACTTGGCCATTTTATTCTGGCTAAGAAATCAGGTATAAGGGTGGAAGAATTCGCCTTAGGTTTTGGTCCAAAGTTGATCTCACATAAAAAAGGGGAGACACTTTTTTCTATTAGAGCTATACCTCTTGGCGGTTTTTGCAATATGGTTGGCATGATTTCTGTTGATGATAAAGATAAAGAAGATTTTTCTGAAGAAGAGATTAACCTTTATGAAGAAACTGTAGATCAGGGTCGAACTTTTCACCAAAAATCACCACTTAAAAGAATTTTAGTTCTATCAATGGGAGCTATAATGAACTTCATTCTGGCTTTAGTAGCATTTGTATTGATATTTGGAATATATGGTCTCCCAGTAGATTATTCCCGAGAACCGGTAATTGGACAGGCTTATCCCAATCACCCGGCTGCTGAAGCAGAATTAAAAGTAGGTGACAGGATTATAGCTATTGAAGGTCAGGGAGTTAAAAGCTGGGAAGAGTTGGTTGCATATATTCATGAAAGTCCTGGGCAGATGCTTGAATTCAATGTCCAGAGAAATGGCAGTGAAATGATTATTAATGTAACTCCTCGATATGATGAAGCTGCAGGTCATGGAATTATAGGAATTGA
>SLSL01000101.1 GCA_007130465.1 Halanaerobiaceae bacterium
CGAGTCGGTACTGGGGTGGTACTGGGTTGGTATTCGAGCAGGTCTGGTTGAATAATGGTCTGGCTGGAGCTGGTTGGGGCTGATTGATTATGGCAAAAAAATAATCCCATCTTGCGATGGGAAATTAAATGCTATGAAGATTAAGCAGGTATATTAATAGAACAGCGGTCTTTGAGGGATCTTTGACAATTTATTTTAACTTTTTTGGCATCATTACATTCGATGTTGGCCAGGAGAACTATAAAATATTTCCTGTCCCAGCAGGTGACTATATCTCCGCTTCTGAGCTGATTATTAAGTAATTGCAAAAACTGATTGCCGATATTATCTATATGGACAAAATTCATCTCCTGCTGTCTGAATTTCTCCTCATCATTGAGCCTTACCGGTTTGAAGATTGCTCGATTAGATCGGCGACCTGCTGACATTTATTTTCAAAGACATCTGAATCAAGCCAGTAATCTGCAACGCCGTTGAAGGTATAGGCTGAGCCGGAAGTTTTGATAAATGCCATTACCCTGGTTTGTATATTTATTTAGGATGTTTCTGAATCGATTGACTAAAGCAGAGAGTAGGCTTTCTGGATCGTTGTTGTTGCTTAGGTTTAGAATCATTATCAGTTCGTCTCTGGAGATCTCCTGATTATTAACTAACTGTTCAAGATTCTTTTAGGGTCGTGACAATAATACTACTGCAGATTATGTATATAAGTCTGATATTATTTTCAAAAAATAATAATCTAAAGAAGGATATTTTCATTTAATGAATAAATATATAAATACAGAAATTTTTATAAAACAGTGGAGGTGGATTGAATTGAAAAAAGAAAAAATAGGTATATTTTATTTGCTGACTGTTTTAATAATTATTGCAGTAATAATTTCAGGTTGTGATTCTCCAGATACTGCTAGCTCTATTATTGAGAGCGATGATGTTCAGGAACTTTCTGTGTTTAATGGGACCAGCGAAGATGATGTTATAGATGAACTGAATTCAAAAAGAAATAAATTAAATGTAACTCTGGATAATGGTAAAAAAGTAGTAGCGGATGTTATTTGGGAAGAATTTAATGAAGAATATGATTCTAAAGGCCCTGGACCATTTACAGTTAAAGGAAAAGCTAAGTATCAAAGTTTTATTAAAGATGTTACAGTTGATGTAAGAGTTTTGGCATGGTTTGAAATTAGTGATTTAAAAGTAGAACCAGAGACAATAACTGATGAGACAGAAGCTGTAGACTTATCATTTACAGTTGAAAATAAAAGCGATTATGATTGTGAACAGGAAATAGTGTTTACAATAGAATCTGCCGGGGAAGAAGAATCTCGTTTTGATGGAACAGTTATTGAAATAACACCAGTTGAATTAGAAGCTGGAAACAACGAAGTTTTTATCATAAATATTGATTTACCAGATGTTGATGACTTACCGTTCTGGTTGAATATTAAAGATATAAATGGTGACTGGGAAGTAATCGGTTCCACTAATAATGATTCAACTTCTACTCAAATAAATGTTAATATCGACACTGAGGAATGATATAAACTTCCTTACTGATTTTTAATTAATACTGGCGAAAGGGGTTAGACACATGAAATTTAGAAAAATTAATTTATTTAGCCTATTATTAATAATCGTCTTATTAATATTTACTGCCTGTGGATCAACTGGCAGTCAGGATGATTCTTTTTCAGGAGAAATTAGTGCTCATTTTATTGATGTTGGACATGGCGATGCTATTGTCGTTGAACTCAGGGAAGAAGACAGCAGATACATAATGTTGATAGATGCTGGCCCTGAGCTAGAGGATAATCCTGTAGTTTCCTATCTTGAAGATATGAATGTGTCAAGAATCGATTTGATGGTTGCTACCCATCCACACCAGGATCATATCGGAGGAATGGTAGATGTCATAAATAATTTTGAAATTACAAAAGTGATTGATTCAGGAATCGATTCAGTAGAATCAGATTATTATTTAGACTATATTGCAGCTCTTGAAGAAAATAATATAGAAATGATTATAGGTAGAAACGGAATGAGCATAGAGCTTGTTAAAGAGATAAATTTTGAAATTATTCACCCGGCCGACCCGCTACCTGATGATTTATCAACTATTAAAGAGGTAAATAATTACTCTGTAGCAGGTCAAATCAGATACAATCAAATCGGATTTTTATTCACCGGTGATATTCAACGGGAAGCCGAGGAAAAAATTCTAAATCGAAGAGTTAATATTGAAAATGAAATTTTAAAAGTAGCTCATCACGGCTCAATATCCTCATCTACAAGTGATTTTATTGATAAAGTAAAGCCTGAAGTTGCAGTTATCCAGTGCCCTGAAGGATTAGGCGGAACTTCATACTTAAGCCTTCCTAATGATGAAGTTATAGAAAGACTAAAAAATTCAGGAGCAGAAGTTTATAGAAATGACTATCATGGTAATATAGTAGTTAATACTGATGGACTTAGTTATTCTATAGATTTAGAATAAGTTGAATGATTTAATTTAAAAGTTATAAATCATTTAAAGGAAAGCAGTCTTCTGACCGGTCAAATTTCTCGATGGCCTGGCGACAGCATTTATATCAACCAATAAGTATTCTTTATTTTGCAAAGTTACTGACTGTTTCTGATAAGGCAGCCTGAAATACGATGAATCAGGAGCAGAAGGTTAGTATATGTTAGGACTGGGTTGGTACTGGGTTGATACTGGGTTGGTACTGGGTTGGTACCGAATCAGGTCTGGCTAAGAGTTGGCCGGCTGGAGCATAATTACTCAGGCAAAAAAATAATCCCACCTTGCGATGGGATTTAAAATCTTATTTTGCTTTTTCAAACATTTGTTCTTCTGATAAGTTAAAAACTTTTTCATTTATTTTAACTCCATCAGGCAGGCCATATCTATATTCAAAGGAATCCTTTATCCTGCTGGTAACCTTTTCAGCATCATTGCAATCGATGTTGGCCAGGAGAATTATAAAATGTTTCTTATTCCAACGAGTGACGATATCACCGCTCCTCAATTGATTATTTAGCAACTGCAAAAACTGATTGCCAATATTATCTATAGGGTCAATATCTATCTCCTGCTGTCTTTCTTTCATCTTTTCCTGGAGCCTGAGATGAATGACACATC
>SLSL01000113.1 GCA_007130465.1 Halanaerobiaceae bacterium
GAAAAAGTTAACAGTTTTATTGATAGTTTTTAATTTAATTATTATTTTATCTGGTGGAAATCTCCTGGCGGCAGATTTTGGCCTTGTTGATGATTATCAGTTTATGTCCGGGCCTCTATATACCAGGCCTGCGATGACGGAGTTTACTGATCTATTTGAAGATATTTATGGGGCAATGGCTGATGAGAATGAGGCTTTGGCTGAGCTTTTTGAAGCTTTTGAAGATGAAGATTTTGAGGATGCTGGTATTACAGGTTTTTCTTTTAATCATAGCACTGATTATTCTTCAGGCCCTTTTGATTCTTTTGGATTTTTTGTTAATTTGATAAATACTACTGAGTTTGGCTATAGAGCTCTTTTGAATTATGACTTATTTAGACTGGATTTTAGAGGCAGAGGTAGCAATGAGCTTTCTCTGGAACTTGATGGTGAAGAGTTAGATGATTATAATGAGGCAGAATTGTTTTTTGAGTATGAGTCAGAGATAGATGTTGAGATGCTGGTTCATTCTTTAGGGGCTGAATATCATTTTCCTTTCTTTTCTAAAGCAGGCAATCAGGTTCCTGATATACTTAGATTTTTTAATTTAAATGTCGGTGGAGCCTATTACTGGGGTTCTGGCAATATGTCTGTTAGTGAATATAGCCTGGAAAGGTTTGTTGGAGAGGATAGCGAGGGAGGTCCAATTGATCAGGACTATGAATCTTCTATAAATCGTAATTATGATCTGAGACTGGCAGGGAGCCCTGGCTATAAAGTAGGAGTTGGCTTTGATTATCCTATAAGACAGGGGATGATGGTATCTGCAGGGGCAAATTATAGAGTGTTGGAGATGGATATTGAAGCCTCTGGAAATGGTGATGAAATTATCGGTGATATGACAGAAGATTTTAGTGGATTAGAGATGAAGCTAGGGTTATTTTATCAGTTTTAAAGTTTTTAAAATTAATTATATTTTTTTATTCCAGTCCTGGGTGGTTTAGGGCTGGATTTTTAATGAGCAATTAATATTTATTCGTATATAATGAAAAAAAACAAAGTTTTTGCAGGACATTTAACTTATATAGAGAATATTATGTTACATATAATTTTTTATAGTGATTTGTGATAAATATTGTCATGAGAGTAGTTATGGCAATATTTATCGGTTCAATGTATACAGCAGAGTATCCAGCATATTCTATAATACCTCTATTAATTATGGGAAAACTTCAAAGGAGGTGGTTGGAGAATCAGGTCAGGGTGTAAGTTAATTAGTCAGGTCAGTTTGGAAGTATTGTGCAGGCATAATTACCTTAAATCTAAATATAAAGGAGTGCACAATAATGCTAAAAGCAAAAAATATTTTAATGATTGGCCTGTTGAGTGTGGTTATTGTGGTTGGGTTTGGCCTGGCTGGGTTTGCAGAAGAAGTTCCTTATGGTGGCTGGCTGGATAGGATAGTAGCCGAGGAGGAAGCATCAACTGCTGCTGGAATTACTAAACTTGGAACCGGTGATCTGGGGGTTTATGCTGATACTATTACTGAAATAGATATATATGAAATGATACTAGATAATCCAGAAATTGTATATGCTGAATCTTTTGGTTCATATAATGAGCTTTCCTTTAACCCTTCTGGTCCTATATTTGAAGAGACTGGTAAATTAAATCCATTTGCAGTGCCTAGAGTTAGAGAGGCGATGAACTGGTTGGTCGATAGAGAATATATGGCTGCAGAGATATTCGGTGGTATGGCTGTTCCTCGACTATTTCCGATTACTTCAGCTTTCCCTGATTATGCTAATATGATCGAAAAGGTAAGGGAGCTAGAGGTTCTATATAGTCATGATCCAGATAGAGCTGAAGCTGTAATTACTGAAGAGATGTTAGAATTAGGTGCGGAAAAGGTAAATGATATCTGGCATTATGAAGGCGAACCAGTTGAAATTAGCATTTTAATTAGAACAGAAGATGAAAGAACAGAGGTTGGAGATTATGTTGGCACCTTGCTTGAACAGATTGGATTTAGAGTTGAGCGGAGATATGCAACTGCTGCTGAAGCTTCACCTATCTGGTTGACTGGTAATCCTGCAGCAGGCGACTTCCATATTTATACCGGTGGCTGGATTACAACTATTGTTGCTAGAGATCAGGCGACTAACTGGGAGTTTTTCTATACAGATCGTGGTCTTGGAGTCCCATTGTGGCAGGCATATGAACCAACTGAAGAATTTAATACTGCCACTCTTCGCTTAGCTCAGCGTGATTTTTCAACTATGGAAGAACGGGCTGAATTAATGGCCAAGAATATGGAATTAGGTTTAGAGGATAGTGTCAGGATCTGGCTGGTTGACCGACTTGCTGTTAATCCATATCGCTATGATGTTGAGTTAACAACTGACCTGGCAGGGGGTATATCTGGTTCCTTCCTCTGGGCTCATACGATCAGAAAAGTTGATGAGATTGGTGGGCAGGTTAATGTTGGAATGCCATCAGTCTTACCTGAACCATGGAACCCACTCGATGGAAGTAACTGGATCTTTGATATGATGCTTATTCGGTCTACTGGTGAATTAGGCTATATGTGGGATCCATATACTGGCCTCCATCATCCCAATATTTTTGAATCTGCTAAAGTTGTAATCGAAGAAGGTCTGCCAGTTGCAAAGACTCTGGACTGGGTTGAGTTAGAATTTGTTGAAGGTGGGACACCAGTGCCTGATGATGCCTGGGCTGACTGGGATCCTGCTGAGCAGAGATTTATAACTGTTGGTGAAAAGTATCCAGATGGGGTAAATGCCCGTCGGGCGGTAACTACAATTTATCCTGAAAGGCTCCAGGAAAATTTAAGATGGCATGATGGTAGTCCATTTACAGCGGCAGATATTGTCTGGTTCTATATTATGGAATTTGATAGAGCCTTTGAAGAGAGCGACTTTTTCGATCAGGCCATGGTTACAACTTATCAGTCATTAATGGATACCTTAAGGGGTATAAAAGTAATTGATGGCGATCCAATCCAGGTCGAATTTTATTCTGATCTCTATTACCATGATGCAGAGCTATATATTCCTTCTGGGTTCCCATATTATGCTCAGGGTCCAGGAGCCTGGCATAGTTTAGCTGTTGGTTATTTTGCTGAAGTTGCTGAA
>SLSL01000089.1 GCA_007130465.1 Halanaerobiaceae bacterium
AAACCAGAAGTTGATTCAACTTGATTGCCCCAGAGCCTTATTACTTTAAGTTTATTTAAATCTCTTAAAGGAGTTAGATCAGATATTTGATTATAGCGAAAATTAAATACTCTTAAATTCTTGAGATCAGACATAGCCGATATATCTGAAATATAATTATGCTCAAATATTATCTTTTCAAGATTTCCCAGTGTAGCAAGTTTATCAAGAGATTCAATTTCATTATCATATAAATTCAAATATCTTAAATTGATTAAATTTTCGATACCAGACAAATCTTCAATACCTGCTTCTATTGCAGATAAACTCTCAATCTTTTCTGCCTCATCAGTATAAACAGGCCCTTCTTCTTTATCTAAAGTTTCAATTATTGCTCTTTCCAGAGCAGCATCTTCAAAATCAATAACCTGCTCAGCTGTTATAGAAAACTGAACTATTAAAACCAATAATAAAATAAAAAACCCAGTTATAATTTTTCTCATTTTAATGCCTCCTAGTTAATCAATAAATATTATCAATAAATTAACCAATTTAGGCTGACTTAATCACCATTGTATGATATAATAAGTCCAATAAGTCAGAAAAAGAAAGGATGATAAATTTGAAATCTCGAGAGATTAAAAAAATCGTCTCAGGCACTCATACAGAGGATGGGGCCGGTGTTAAATTACAAAGGGTGCTCAGCCGAAATACTGTTGTCCATTTTGACCCTTTTCTTCTATTAGATTCCTTTGATTCTGACAACCCTAAAGATTATACTCAAGGCTTTCCCTGGCATCCCCATAGAGGAATTGAAACTGTAACCTATATTATTAAAGGCAATGTAGAGCATGGTGATAGCCTTGGCAATGAAGGAACCATAAAAAATGGTGGTTGCCAGTGGATGACAGCAGGTGGAGGAATTCTCCATCAGGAGATGCCTCAACCTTCAGATAAGATGCTCGGCGTTCAGCTCTGGCTAAATCTCCCATCTGAAAATAAGATGACAACACCACAATACAGGGATATTACAGCTGAAATGGTACCGACAATCAAAGAAAAAGATGCAGAAATAAAAGTTATTTCAGGCAATTATAATAATCACCCTGGAGCTATGGAAGCTGATTATGTTAAAATGTCCTTCCTAGATGTTAAATTAAATAAAGATAAGGCATGGGAATGGCAGCCTCCTAAAAACGACCGGGTTTTCATTTTTACAATTAAAGGTACTGGTGAATTTGGCAATGAGTCTAAAGAAATCAACCAAAAAAATGCAATTCTTTTTGAAGATGAAGGCGATAAAATTACTGTTAATGCCATCGAAAATGAACTAAGATTTCTAGTATTCAGCGGCCAACCATTAAAAGAACCTGTAGCCTGGGGTGGACCAATTGTTATGAATACAACAGAAGAATTAAATCAGGCTTTCGCAGATATAGATAATGACCAGTTTGTAATGAAACCAGAAAAGAAAATATAAATCGAACCAGTAGAAGGAGGGTTATCCTATGAAAAGTGATTGGGAAGCCTTACTAGAAAATTATTTAAGGTTATATCAAAATTTTAATTTAAATGAAAACCACAAATACTATGACCATTTAAAGACAACAATAGTTGAAACAGAAAACCTATTAGAAAATTTAGAAATTGATTCTAACTCAAAAAAGCCTATGTCAAAGCCTGTCTGTCGTCATTTAGATAGTATCATAGATAGATCACTATATGTTTTTCCTTCATTAGGTTATAATATTCGAGAAATAATGCAAGGGCTCCACTGGGAACATGGCTATGATGACCTTCCAGATGAATTAGCTGATAATTATGCCTACGCTGAAATTGCAAGCCCAGAAGGTCCCATAAAATCTAAAGAAGTGATATTAGGGATGGTCTTACTTGGCCCTAATTGTAGTTACCCTGAGCATAAACACGAAAAGATTGAAGAATCTTATATTGTTATTAGTGGAGATATAATTCATAATGGTAATGCTGTATTCCCACCAGGTAGTCTAATCTTTAATGAGGAAGGCAAAAATCATCAACTTGTCACATCAGATAAAGGTGGATTATTAATCTATTCCTGGACAGCAAAAAAAGAAGTCTTAGAAAACTTTGAAATGACATTTTAAAAGGCCGATAAATTCCGGCCTTTTATTTTGATTCAAGCTTTATCTTTTTAATAAGATTTCTGCATTAGTTACAGGTCTTCCTTTACCTGTATCATTTTGGCCTGAAATTTCCTTATTATAATAAGAATTTAATATCTGCCCCTCATTTATCCCGGCAAATCCTCCAACATAAGTTTCCCCTGCAACACTACCAATTGAATAAGAATAAGTAATCATTCCGAGATTACCACCAATTGAGCCTCCAACAAATTCCTGACCAGAAACATTACATTCTGAAAAACTTCGACTAATAGTTCCATCATTGCCACCAGCCATACCACCAACAAATTTTTCGCCTTTTATACTGCCTTTAACATAGGTGCCAATTATAATTCCTGTATTACCTCCAACCAGGCCACCGACAGTCTCTTTGCCATAAACATCGACCCGAGCTCTAGACTTCATAATAACATTTAAATTCGAACCCACTAATCCACCAACATCTTTATCTGCTTTAACAAGTCCCTGAACTGTACAATTAGATAATTCCCCTTCGTTCCAGCCAACTAGACCACCGACATACGAATTACCTATGATTTTTATCTTTTCTAGTTTTATATTTTCCAGTCTTGAATATTCAGAAATAGCCCCGAAAAGTCCTAGATCCTGACTTTCTGGTGAATCAATAATAAGATTAAAAATAGAATAATTGTTCCCATCATAAGAGCCAGAGAATTTTTCCTGCTTATAACCAATTGGTTTCCAACCAGAACCTATTATAAAAGCAGACAGATCAATATTTGCAACCTGCTTAAAAGCTCTATTTAAATAATATCTAACATTATATAATTCCTGGCCATTTGAAATTAAATAAGGATTCTCTCTTGTCCCTTTTCCCCCAGAAAAATTATAATCATCAAATTTAGACATATTAATCACCTGCTATCCCCTAAATATTCAATTACAGACCTTTACTTTCACCTTTTAAACTAGTACCATAATTATATCATAAACTAATTATAAAAGGAAAATTTTAAATCATAA
>SLSL01000189.1 GCA_007130465.1 Halanaerobiaceae bacterium
GCGCCGGATTTTCCGGCGTTTTTCTTTTGAGGCAATATGGTTCTATTTATTGCAGGAATTTACTAAAGTATGTAGAAGTTATTAATAGAAATTATTGTATATGCAAGCAACGATTATCATATGAAGGGGTGATGATTTAATGAAGAAGATGCAGGATGTGCTGCTCTCCCGGGAGCCTGGCTCGGAGATTATGATTGGTAATACGGCGATCGTAAGGGCTATGGTTGAAGCCGGGACCAGAGTTGTCTCTGCCTATCCAGGTTCACCGACTCCAGAGATAGCCACGGCTATCGGAACGATGTCAGTTGAGGAGAGACCGTTTTATTTCGAGTTTTCGACAAATGAGAAAGTGGCGACAGAACTGGCCTTTGGAGCATCAGTCAATGGACATTTGTCAACGGTATTCTTTAAGAGTGTTGGACTTAATGTTGCGGCTGATAGTTTCGTGCAGCTGGGCCTGATGGAACTTACTGGCGGTATGGTCATTATCATCGGTGACGATCCAGGAGCTAATTCTTCACAGAATGAGCAGGATAATCGTCATTATTCAAAATTATCATATATTCCAGTAATGGAACCTTCGACTGCCCAGGAAGCCTATGAGATGTATTTAGAGGCTGCTGAGATTTCTCGCCGAGAGAAGATGCCAGTAATTATCAGACTTACGACTCATGTATGCCATTCTAAAGAGAAGATTAATTTTGGCAGCTGGCAGCCAGTTGAACCAGACAATAAACCGAGATTTTCCAGTGAGAACGGTCCTTATGTACCAATAACCAGCGAAGTCTTTCCAATGAAACGGCGGGCTTTAAATAAACTGGAGAAGTTTAGAGATTATGCCTGCCACTCTAATTTTAATAAGGTTATTGATAATGGCAATAAAGAACGGGGAATAATTACTGCCGGGGTTCCTTTTCTGTCACTGCAGGATGTCTTGCTTGAAGTTGAGGGGGATTTGCCTGATATCTTAAAGTTAGGAATTGTCCAGCCCCTAGCAAGAAAAATAGTTATAGAATTTTTGAAATCCCATGATGAAGTTAAAATCTTTGAAGAGCTTGATAATGTTTTAGAGCAGGAGATTAAGGCTCTGGCATTTGATCATAGTATAGATGTTAAAATTATCGGGAAAAAAGGTATCGATGACTGGATGAATGAATATACTCCAGATAAGGCTGAGGATGTCTTAAGAAGAACCTGGCCTGACCTTTTACCTGAAAAAGAAACAGTTGAGAGGAAGTCTCCAATAGAACCACGGCCACCTCAGATGTGTCCTGGCTGCGGTCACCGCTCGGCTTTTCATCCAATTAAAAAAGCACTTGACAAGCATGATATTACTGTGGCAGATATTGGTTGTCATACTCTTGGCTTCCTGCCACCATATGAGATGGGCGAGGTCTTATTATCTATGGGCCATTCAACCTCAACAGGAGCCGGTTTATCGCTATTTAATGATGAACGGAAGGTTGTTGCCTTTTTAGGTGATTCAACTATGTACCATGCTGGTCTGCCAGGTATAGCCAATGCAGTTTTTAATGATCACAATTTAACACTTATCTTAATGGAAAATGATACAACAGCCATGACTGGTCATCAGAATAACCCTGCTTCTGGTCGGAATTTCAATAGTTCAGTTGAACCGATACCTATAAGACAGGCTCTTGAAGGATTAGGAGTTAAGAGTATTTATGAGATAGATACCTATGCCCAGAATAAATTGCAGCAGATGGTTGAAGATGCTGTCAATGAAGAAGGGTTTAGCGTTGTTATTGCCAAACATCCATGTATGTTGAAGATGACTAGAGAGCAGCGCCGTTCAGGGGCATATAAAGATAGAAATGTTCAGATCAATCAGGAAGAATGTGTTCAAATCCATGAATGTGTCAGTGATTTTGCCTGTCCTACTTTCCAGCGGGAAGAGGATGGTACTATCTGGGTTCAGACAGATCTATGTATTGGCGATGGTTCCTGTCTCCAGACCTGTCCAACCAGCGCTATAGAGTTTGTGCAAGAAAAGAAAGAGTCAGAAGCTTCGAAAGAAGGTGATAGTGATGAGTAAAGTTGATAAACTTGATCTCTATCTAATCGGTGTTGGCGGCCAGGGAATTGGACTTTTAAGTGAGGTTTTAATTAGGGCCTGTGATCATGCTGGGTATACTGTTAAAGGTGTTGATACCCATGGTCTGGCTCAGCGTGGCGGTATGGTTGTTTCTAATCTCCGGCTCGGTGACTCAGCCGCCTCCCCTCTTATCAGAGAGGCTAGAGCTGATATTGTGATTGGAATGGAGAGAAATGAAGCCCTAAGGGGAATGGTCAGCCATCTAAAGCAGGGTGGTGAGCTGATCTATTACGATACCTCCTGGCAGACTCTATCAACCAGGCTTGGCAAAGAACCAGATACTTCAGCTGAAGATATTGCTGATACTGCCAGGGAATTTGATGCTGAGGTAACCAGGGTCTATCTGGAAGATTTAGAAGATGCCCGGATGCAGAATACTGTGCTTTTAGCCAGTATGGCAAAGGATGAGAAGGTTCCTGGTGTGAAGGTCGAGCATTATAAGGACGCCATGAGAGATTTAATGAAGGGTTCAATGTTAGAAACTAATATGGAGTTATTTGATTCGCTCCAATAATAAAAAAGGATTCGCTCCAGTAATAAAAAGTATAATATCATTGATATTTAAAAGAAGCCTGGCTTTAATCAGCCAGGTTTATTCTTTGGGGTTATATTTCAGCCTTATAAGTGAAATGCTAGTGTAAAATAAGTTTGGGGAGAAAAAGTAAAAAGCTAAAGTTTTAATAGAAGAAAGAAATTATGATATAATAAAAATAGTTAAAGATAAATCAATAAGATTAAAAGGTAGGTGAACTTCTCATGAATAAAATTATAATATCGGCTCTTATAATATTAATCATCTTTAGTTTCTCTCAATCTGTTATAAGTTCCAGCAGAGTTGAACTGGAGACAGGAGTGAACTTAGGGGAAGGAGCAGGTGAGATTGCAGATATCATAGCAGATAAACTTAATGGCCAGGCCTTTTTAATCTTATATGAAGCAATGGAGGTTTCAAGGTTTGAAGATGAAGTGGTTTCTACCATTATGTTTTTATTAAGAGAAGATGATCAAATTTATTTATATAATCTTCCATTAAGAAGATTTTTAGAATTTGAAGAAGCCAGGAAAATAGCAAAAGAGGTTAATGGTCATCTAGATACTGATTATTTAAAGATTAACCTGGGTTATTTTATAGATGTAATTGATCTCTATGGAGGAGTTGAAGTAGAGACCGCTCAGGGCAGAAAGACTATGGATTCAGAGGAGGCAGATTCCTATTTAAGATCAGGCTTAGATGATGATTATCCATTTGATCATAGAGAACGCCAGGAAAATCTTATTAATGCTATCATGGCTAAAATGTCCAGCGATGATCATGATGTTAATTTTCTTGAACATCTATCAATCTTGTATAGTGGAGTCCAAAGAATTGATAGTAATTTAGGTTTTTTAGGGAAAAGCCTTTTAGGCATCAGGTTTATTAATTATGGTTTTGAAAATATAGAGTTTTATCAGCCTCTACCAGAGGATTATTAATTGGACTTTTAAATTGGGATAATCAACCAGGATAATTAATTAAGATCTTCAAGTCTCTGTAATTCTTCAAGAATCAAATTATGATTATAATTATTTTCGAGGTGAAAATTAATTAGTGGGCTCTCGTCGTAATAATCGCCTGGACTTAAAATGCCATTATTGGTTACATCTATCCAGGCCATTATTTTATAATCGCCAGCGGGAATATCTTCAATGAGATAATGGTTATCTCGCAATTGAAGATCAATTCCAGACTTTTTATTAAACTGGTCACCGACTCTAGTTCCGATAAAAACCTGGATTTGATTAAGATTCTGGATTGCCCAGTATGAATTGATCAGACCATAGCCGGTCTCTTCTGCGAAATAACGGCCTTCTATTTTCATGGCAGTTTTCTGGAGCCTCTCTTTAATTTCAGTAAAACTTAACCTGCCTTCCTGGGTCAGCATTAGACCGATAACTCCTGTCAGATGTGCGGCAGCCATTGATGTTCCAGAAAGGTATTCGTAATCTCCGCCTGGGATAGTGCTGTATATTAAATGGCCTGGGGCTACAAAATCAAGATCAACCCCATAATTTGAAGTGTTTGTTCTAAATAATCGATTATTATTTAGACGGATTGAACCGACAGATAAAACCTCAGGATAGGCTGCAGGATACAATAAGGAGTCCTGATTATTATTGCCACTAGCTGCTACCATGATGATTCCTTTTGCAGCTGCCTGTTTAATAGCATCATGTAAATATTCTCCTACCTCATTATTAATAGACCCTCCTAAGGAGAGATTGATAATATCAACTGGCTGAGGGTTGAACGGTTTGCCTTCAACTTCAATCCCTGCAGCATATAATATTCCTGCACCAATATTCCAGAAGCTACCTCCGCCACTTGCTGACAAAACTTTTAGCGGTAAAATTTCTACATTTTCTAAGATGCCTGCAATTCCAAGGTTATTTCTCTGGGCCCCAATTATCCCTGCCACATGAGTTCCGTGCCCCTGAATGTGATCGTCATTTACATTCCGATTATTATTTACAAAATTATAGGCATAACTGGTATCAAGATTGGCTCTCAGATCAGGATGGTTAATATCAACTCCAGTATCAAGGATTGCAACTCTAATTCTATTTGTTCTGCCAAGAGTATTCCAGGTTTGGGGCAGACGAAGTAGAGATAGATTCCATTGTCTATTATAATCAGGGTCAAAGGGAATATAAACATTGTCTGTTAAAGCAGTTGCTCTGTAGTTTGGCTCGATATATCTAATTTCTGGTATTTTGCTGGCTAAATTTATAGCCTCTGGGATAGAATAATCTGGAGCTTCAATAAGAAAGGCGTCTAAAGAAGGGTTTTCATCTATTATATTAAAATTATAATCGTTAAAGATAGCGTTAATCCTATTAACTGAAGTTTCTTTTCTAAAAGTGATAATTAAATTACTAGCCTCTTGCTGATTATTATCAGATAAAGCCTGGGATGAACTGGTGGATCTTGTTGATGACATAATATACTCGGTATCATCAAGGCGGGAGGCTGGATAGTTATGCTTGATTACAAGTTCCCCAGTTATCACATTTAAGGAGGTTGTATTATTAAAATTAAAAAAAGAACAGCCTGAAACTGTAAGTATGAAAATTATAAAGATCAGAGTTAATACTTTATATTTATTTCTGGGGGTTAGCATTACTAAACACCTCGATTTTATTAGAGAGTTATATTAATAATTCTTCATCAGAGGGGATATACCTTTTTAATTTATATTGTATTTATTGGTTAATAAGTTTTTGAGTTTTTTAATAAAAACTTTGTGAAATTTGTTAAGAGATACTACTTGGTAACCGTCGGGTAACTGTCGGGTCATTTGCAAAAACTTATGTTTTTTGTTTTTAATTGGTATGTTATAATGTAAATAGTCGTGAGATTAGTTTTACTTATTATGGGGTAAAAAGATGAAATTAACTCAGGAGGTTGGATTGTGGAAGGACTTGGAAAGAGAGAGGTTATAGCTTTATTTATTGCAAATTCGTTTTTATTTTTCTTTCAGGGGATTACAAAGTTTATATATGTTCCGCTGGTAACTCCGATAGAGAGCAGTTTTGAAGTTGGTTCGACTGAGGCAGGTTTATTGATAACTCTGGTATATTTAGGTTATGCCCTGGCCAGGTTTCCTTCTGGGATACTGGCTGATATTTTTGGCTGCCCCAAGGTTATTGCTGGAACTGGACTTTTAATGTCTGCTTCACTTATGCTGGTTGGAATTTCACCAAATTTCATGGCCATGGCAGTCTTTAGTTTTATCATGGGGGCTTCAACTGGCCTGTATGTAACAGCTGGTTATTCATATTCTGTAATTTTAGGTCAGGATAGATTTGAGACAGTTTCGACTGCACTGCTGGAGACCTTTGGTGGGATATCTGGTCTGGTAGCACCATTGTTTGTTGTTCTTATCTGGGAGACTCTGGGGTTGCCTATATCTATCTTGTTTTTTATAATGGCAGCTGGCGCCTTGCTGGCTTCAGTTATCTTTATCTGGCTGGCTAAAAAAAATAATTTGCTGGAAGCTGAAAGCCGGAAGCAGGGGGGAGCCAGTGGTGAATCGGCTTCACTGGCTGATATCTGGCCTAAAGTTAAAGGAACGGTGGCCGTTCTTAAGGAACCGGCAATAAATCGGTTTATTATCTGGTCGACATTAGTTGGTGGCTTTGGCGCTTTTGCAATAAAAGGGTTCGAATCATTTATACCAAGTTTTTTGCATAATCTAGGAGGCTATAGTTTTAGTAATGCCAATCAATTATTTGCGATTGTTGCTATAAGCGGATTAATAACTAAAATGGCTGTGGCCTGGGCTGCAGATAAGTTTGGGAGTAAGCGTATTTTATTTGTTTTTTATATATTTAATTTTACACTCTTCTTTTATCTGACTACTGCTCCAGGACATATTGGAGTAATAGCGACATTAATGCTTTTTGGTATAACGTTTAAAAGCCACAATACGGTGATTAATTCTTATGTGCTGAAGGTAATGCCTAAAGAATATCAGGGGACAGGATTTGGCCTATTCTCGACGCTCTATACGGCTATTTATAGTGCAGGAGCAGTCTTTACTGGCTTTATTGCTGACCAGACCGGAAGTCTGGTAATTGGTATGCGGGCAGCTGTGATTGGAGTTGTCATTGCTTTTGCCTGTCTGGCGTTATTTAGAGTATTTGTTAAAATTGAAAAATTAAAGTCTGCCGGTGGCAGGCCTTGAGTTAATTTGGAGTCAGGCTTAATTTAAGTTAGAGTCAGGTTTAAGTTAAGCTGGTGATAGACCTTATGTTAAAGTTAAAGATAATATATTAAGCCGGAAGTAGGGCTTTAAGTTAGTTATAAATAATGGCTTTGATGAATAACAGTAATCGGGTGGAGAAATTCAAGATATGTATGGGGGTATTTTTATGAGCTGTAGATTATGTGGAAGTCAAAAAGTAGAGAGGATAGAACCAGAAGAATATCTTTATTGCTTAAATTGTGGATTCATTATGATAGAGCTTGGAGAACTGCCTGAACCTGTGGAAGAAATTGAACGGTATGAGGAACATGATAATAGTTTTAATAGCCCGGGCTATGTTAAGATGTTTCATGATTTTATAGAATGGGGTCTCAGGGATGTTCTGGCTGGTGTTGATACTGCGCTGGATTTTGGGGCAGGGCCTGGGCCGGTACTGGCAGAACTTTTAAGAGAACATGGCATAGATGTCAGTTTATATGACCCGTTTTATTATCATTATCCAGAGAGGCTCAATAAGAAATATGATCTGATAACTTCGACTGAGGTTTTTGAGCATTTGCATTATCCGGCAAAAGAAATTGAGGTTCTTGTTGGGGCCTTAAAGCCGGAAGCATATCTGGCAGTTATGACTCATTTTCATCCTGGACCAGAGAAGTTTGCAGGCTGGTGGTATAAATATGATGATACACATGTTGGATTTTATAACAGGAAAACTATGGAGTGGGTTGCCAAAAATTATGGAATGAAGATAATTAAGATTGATGACCACAAACAGGTGCTTTTTCAGAAGAATCGTGGATAAGTAGTGAAATATGCATATTTATAAACAAGTTATCCACTTTTTCTGTGGATAACTAAGAAAAATTCGCAATAATTGTGGATAACTATTTAGATTCTGTTGAAAGGGGTTGATAAAATGGTAAGTAGTCGTTATCTTGCCCAGGAACTTTTTGATGGCTTAGGTCGTGAGGGGCAGAAAAAATTAGGTGCCGGCCGGGCACTCCTGGTAGGTTGTGGTGCTTTAGGTTCTATTAATGCTGAAATTTTGGCCAGGGCTGGGATTGGATTTATGAGAATTGCTGATAGCGATCAGGTTGAACTGGCAAATCTCCACCGGCAATTTCTTTTTACAGAAGAAGATGCAGATGTTTTTCAGCTTAAGGTCCATGCAGCTAAAGAATATTTAGAAAAGATTAATAGTGAGGTCGAGATTGAAATCTACGATAGCCGTTTTAACTTAAAAAATGGGGAAGAGCTGGCTGAAGATGTTGATTTAATAATTGACTGCAGTGATAATCCTGAAGCGCGGAATCATATTGATCAGGTTGCCCGGGAGCTTGGAATACCATGGATCTATGGGGGCGTAGTTGCTGCAATTGGTATGGTTAAGTTTGTTGCTGCTGATAAAGGGGAATCGATTGGCAGTTGGTTTGACTTTGATTCTGGATCAGAACTGTTTTCTCCCTGTCAGGATGGAATTTTAAATACAACCCCGATGATGGTTGCTACGCTGCAGAGCACAGAGGCAATCAAGTATTTAAGCGGTAACCGGGATTTAATTAAGAAAGATATTATCTATTTTGATCTCTGGAAGCAGGAGTTTGACAGGATAGAGATAGCAGATTAATTAGTTGGATTATTATTGATAAGTTCGATAAATTCTTTGACAAGTTTTGGGTCAAACTGGCTGCCGAGATTGGCTTTTAATTCATCGATTGCTTCTTTTTTAGAGATGGCTTTCTGATATGGCTGCTAGTTGTCATAACATAGTGTTCACCAATAATTGAAATCATCCTGGAAAGGGGAGGGATAGCTTTTTCCCTCTGGCCTTCAGGGTAGCCTGAACTATCCCACCATTCATGGTGGGATTTTATATTTAGGATTTATTGATTACTTATTATTCTTTTTTAAGTAATTTATAAATTTATCTGCTGAATAATTTATAAATCTTTCAGGCGAGATGCCTGATTTCTTAACAACTTCCCTTGCTGGCTCTATATAACCTATTAGATCATGAAAATGGGCATCGCTATTTAAAGCCAAAAGCAGATTAGGATCATCTATGGCCAGCTGGCAGAGTTTAATGTCTTGATCTAGATTACCCCTGTCGATACTTCTGCCTGGGGCATAAGAGCTTGCATTAATCTCTAAAATAACCTGGTGTTTGCTGGCTGCCCTGGCTATTTTTTCGATATTTACTGGATTGAAATTGCTGACTGGATGGGTTATCATGTCAACGGTTCCAGATTCGATTGCGGCGATAATAGCTTTAGTACAATTCTCTTTGTAATCTCCAACATAAATAGCATCATCGTGAATACCAGCGGCAATAAAGTCAAGGCGATTTCTGAATCTACTGCCAAGATCCAGGCTGCCATCAGGACCAATGTTGGCTTCAACACCAGTAATAATTTTAACACCATGAATTTCAGCTGGCAGGGCTTTTAAGTTCCCGAAATGATAACTGTGGCAGCTCCCTGGCATTTCTGGACCGTGATCAGTAATTGCTATTAGTTCAAGGTCTTTATCTGCAGCAGCCCGGGCTAATTCGGTAATAGAAGAATAGGCATGGCCACTGGCAAGACTATGAATATGCAGATCAGCTTTAAAATTTAACATATATAAAACCTCCATTTTCAGGAAATAATCTCAATTTTAATAGAGTTAATTATAACAATAATTGCTTAATATTAAAAGGTAGTAATTAGATATGCTTTATAATTATATCATATATTTGTAATTTTTCATAATATAAAGACTTTGAATATAGAGTTGCATTCTTTTAAGTTATCATATATTATAAATGGCAAATAGAGAGTGGAATAAAATTTTTAATATGATTGTGAAATATTTTATTTTAAGAGGTGATATTAATGGCTTTACAGAGAGATGAACGTCTGGGAAGAAATTTAGGTTTTTTCCCGACATTTGCAATAGGTACAGGAACCATGATTGGTGCTGGTATTTTTGTCCTGCCAGGAATAGCTGCAGCTTCTGCCGGGCCGGCAGCAATCTTTTCATTTTTACTCGGTGGAATAATTTCAATGGCAACTGCCCTGAGTATGTCAGAACTGGCTACAGGTATGCCAAGAGCCGGAGGGGATTATTACTTTATCAGTAGGACAATGGGAGCAGCCTTTGGTTCTGTTGTTGGATTAGGAGCCTGGATGGCTCTGGTCTTTAAGGGATCATTTGCCCTGGTTGGTCTGGCTGAATATCTCCATATTTTAGTTCCAATCCCAATTTTATTGACTGCTGTTGGTGCTGGACTTCTGCTTTTATTTATTAATTTTCGAGGAGCTGAAAGCAGCGGTTCATTACAGAATGGAATTGTAGTTGGGTTATTTATAATTTTAACGATTTTCATTGGCCGGGGAATGATTGTACTTGACACTGAAAATTTAAGTCCTTTTATGCCATATGGTACAGCTTCTATCTTTGCAACGACAGGACTGATATTTGTATCATATTTAGGAATTTCTCAGTTATCTGCTATTTCCGAGGAGGTTAAAAATCCTTCGAAAAATTTGCCTAGAGCCTTTATAGCTTCTGTGGCTGCAGTTACTCTTTTATATGTTGGAGTTATGCTGGTAATCAATGGGCTTTTTCCATTAGAGGAGGTTGTTGAGTTTGATACACCTCTGGTAGCAGCAGCTCAATTTATGGCTGGAGGGACTGGAAGATTATTAATAATCTTAGCTGGATTTTTTGCCACTGTTTCAACTGCTAATGCGGCAATTATGTCATCATCAAGATTCCCCTTTGCTATGGGCCGGGATAAGCTTCTTCCTGAATGGATTATTGATGTCCATGATGAATATGAGACACCTTACAGAGCAATTGTAATTACCGGGCTGGCAATGATTCTTTTGCTTTTATTATTTGAAGTTGAAGAACTGGCAAAGATGGCCAGTACCTTTAATGTTATGATATTTATGTTTTTGAATATCTCAGTAATTGTTTTGAGAAAGAAGAATCAGGAATGGTTTAAACCAACTTTTAAATCGCCATTATTTCCACTGCCTCAGTTGATCGGTATAGGTGGAGGTTTAATGTTGATTCCACAGTTTGATGCGCTATCATTGGTTTTTGCTGGTGCAGTTATATTAGTCGGGCTAATCTGGTATAAAATTTATGGCGCTGGTAAAGCTACTCCTGAATATACAATTTTAGATATCCTTGAAGATCGACCGGTTCCATCGATTGCAGATGCCAGAAAGAAAAAAGTGCTTGTACCTGTTTCTGATCCTGAGATTGAAAAAGACCTGTTAAGATTTGCTGATACTATGAGTGATGAGACTGTAGGTCTTAATGTCATAAAAGTACCTGATCAGATGGGCCTCAGAGATGCCAGAGATGCAGACTTAAATGAAATAGATCAGGATTATCAGGAAAGGGAAGAGATCTTTAGTGAACATGCTGCTACAGTTGAACATTCTGAGCGGAGCCTGACAGTTTATGACCATAGTGTATCTGCAGCAATTTTAGAACAGACTGAGCTTGAGAACCCTGATATGCTAATAATGGGCTGGCAGAGAGAAGACCGCTTCCGGTCAGTTATTGGTGGAGTTACTCGAGAAGTATTGCGGCAAGCTAAAACAAATATAGGTGTATTAAAAGGACATTTTCCAGAAGAGTTAAATAAAATCACTGTCGCCTATGATGGCCGAGAAAATTCTGTGTATGGTCTTTATCTGGCAAGAAGGCTGGCAAAAAGTTCTGGCGCTGAAATAGAACTTTTACATGTGATTAGCCCTGATACTCCCCAGGATGAAATAGCTAGAATTGAACAGGAACTTGATAAAGTTATTGATAAGCCTGGAGAAAGTTCTACAGAAATTGATTTTAAAGAGCTTGACTGTGAGATTAGTTATAGAATTGAAAAGAGGTTTTCTGTTTCAGATACAGTTATTGAAGCTGCTGACCTGAGTAATTTAACAATTATTGGTGATTCAATTAGAAGATTTAAATTTAGTATTTTTGGCGGCAGATCAAGCAGAATAGTTTCAAATGCAAAGGGCAATATTCTAATTGTTAAAAGATATAAGCCTTTTTCCAGAGAGACTATTCTTTCAAATTTCAGGAAGTTGTTTAGAAAGAGAGAGAAACTGAAATCCTGATTTATTAAATTTGTCTTCAGGATTAAAGAAAAATTGCCTCCAGGCA
>SLSL01000147.1 GCA_007130465.1 Halanaerobiaceae bacterium
ATTATATATATTACAACTTAATATTGAGGAGGGAGTTGCAAATGAAGATTATAGTAAAATGTTCATTGGTGTTTCTTCTTGTTTTGTTTGTAAGTATTGCTTTGGTAACAGCAGAAAATATCTATGCTGATGGGGATTTTTGGACTGATGAGACATTTTCTCTTGTTGTTTTAGGTAGCCGGGGTGGTCCGAGAATTGATGATGTTTCAGGCTTTATGATTTGGCCAGTTGAAAAACCTGAAGAAGCTATTGTTTTTGATCCAGGAGTCTTAACTGTTGGGATTAGAAAAGCTGATGAGAAAAATAATCTTTGGGATTTTAGAGTTCCTGAAGATAGTAACTTAACAAGAGAAGGTTGGATTTTACAAAATATAAAAGCATATTTAGTTTCTCATGCTCACCTGGATCATATTGCTGCTATGGTTATAAATTCACCAGAAGATTCAGCTAAGGATATAATAGCGACAGATACGACTTTAACTCATTTACAGGATAATATATTTAACTGGGAAATCTGGCCTAACTTTGGTGATGCAGGACCAGAACCTCATTTGGGTCAATATAGTTATGTTTCTTTAAATCATATGGAAGAAATGTCTATAAATAATACTTCAATGAATGTTCAAGCATTTGAGCTAATGCATGATCCTCCGACAAAATCTACAGCGTTTTTAATTGAACATGATGAAAATTATATGTTGCTATTTGGCGATACAGGACCAGATGAAATACAAGAAACTGATCATTTAAATAATATTTGGCATGAGATTGCTCCTTTAATTAGAGAAGATAAATTAAAAGGCATACTTCTTGAAGTGGCTTATACCTCTGATAGACCAGACGGTTTGTTATTTGGACATTTTACTCCTAAATGGATGATGGAGGAATTAAACAACTTAGCTGAAATAGTCGACCCTGATAATCCAGAAGAAGCTCTTGAAGGTTTATCATTATTGGTAACTCATATAAAACCTAAATTTGTTCATGAACCAACGCCCCGTCAAGTAATAGAGAAAGAATTAAATGAGTTAAATAATTTAGGTATTAACTTCATTATTCCGTACCAGGGTCATAGATATAATTTTTAAGTAAAAAATGCAGATTTCAATTACAAGTAAAACCTCCGCATTTTGCGGAGGTTTTTCACCTGCATTTACTCATCATTTCAGCAATAAGCCCGCTATCAGGCAGCATTTCTTCGACAGAACCAACAATCTCCAGCCTCTCGCCAGGACCACTGCAGATAGGACAGACCTCATCAGTCAGCTCACCGGCAACCTCCATAACCTTCTGCTGACCGCATTCCAGGCATTTTACGATAAACATAAATATCAGCTCCTTTTATAATAATGCCAGTTAGCTTTAATAGATTACCTAACCAATATAGCTAACTGGCGTAATAGATTAAGTCCCTGCCTTCGGCACCACAGACCATACAGTCCGGCATAAATATAATATCGCCAGGTATCTCATCGACCCTGGTCATCTGCCCGCAGTTTTCGCAGTAGATATAATCAGCCACCGGCATTACCTCCTTTGGATATTATGAATTAATTATATGGTTTGATTATTTAAAAAGAAGGGGAGAGGTTTGCAAAATCAGTGAGTTGTAAATTTTGCCAACAGCAGATATAATTAAGATAATAACAAATAAAGGGGGAATGCAGCTGACCTACAGGAGGGAAGACCTCGTGGAGAGTTACCTGCGAAAGTATAGAGAGTTAGGCAGACCGCCGACAGTAAAAGAGATCAACCAGGATCCCAGGATGGCATCCTACTGGTCCTATTACCGTCATATCGGTTTGAAGGATGAGATCTGCCAGCAGCTTAATATCAGTAATATACCCTCATCTATATATCATCTCTTTTGTGCTGATTGTGTTTTTGATAGGAGTAGTTGTAATAAGAACCCCTTTGAATGTGCAAGGTAGGTGGAGTTTAGTTTTACAGCTTAATAGTTTAAAGTCATTCATCGGCATTAATTTTCGGAGTTATTTTTTAATAAACAATATTGCTTTATTGTAATTAAAATGCTACAATTAAATCAACAGATAGATTAAATGTAATTATATTAAACATTTAATCCAAAAGGGGGGATTAGGGTGAGTTCAAAATTAACATTTGAAGAGATCGGTCAAAGGTTAAGAAAAGCCAGAGAATCATCAGGTTTCACCCAGTCTGATGTTGAAGAGATGACAGGTATAAATAGAGTCACAATATCTAATATTGAAAGAGGTCAAAAAAAGATTGACTCGTTATTATTAAAGAAATTTGCCAGATTATATGGTTATTCTCTTATGTATTTTCTAGAAGAACCAGAGGAATTTGAAGAAGTATCAATAGCCTTTAGAACAGAGGGGTTAGATGATAACGAAAAAGAAAATATTAATTGGACAAAAAAGATTCTATTCAACTTTAATGACTTAAAAGAGATCAAAAAAGATGGTGAATAATCTATGGCAAATAATTTAGAAACTAAAGCTAAAATTCGTGCCAGTGAAGTAAGGGATAAATTAGGCTTTTCCAAAGAACCGGTGGCTAATATATTTAGTCTTATTGAGTCTTTAGGAATTTTATTGACTAAAAAGCCAATTTATGACTCTAATATTTCAGCTTATTTTATTCATTATAAAAATAACTACTTGTTTTTTATAAATAGTGCTCATACTTTAGGGCGGCAGCATTTTTCTGCTGCCCATGAACTCTACCATTATTATTATGACAAAAATTTAAATGGGACTATCTGTGATACTTTTAAATTTAAAAATCAGCGGAATGAAAGCGAAACCCTGGCTGATTATTTTGCAGTCCATTTTTTAATGCCTGAAGTCGGTATCTATAAATTCTTTAGTTTAGTTGGCGACGATATTGATATAAATAAAATAATTAAAGCTCAGAATTATTTTAAAGTTAGTTTTAAAGCTATGTTGGTTCGTTTAAAGGTTCTAGGTTTAATCAATAAAAGCGAATATGATAGATATTCAACTATCCATTTAAATTCAACCTTTGCCAGACTGGGATATTCAAGAGAGCTAATTAGACCAACAGAAGAAACCTATATCCCTCAAAGCTATTTGGAAATCTTATATGAAAACTACGATAAAAATCAGATTACA
>SLSL01000166.1 GCA_007130465.1 Halanaerobiaceae bacterium
AGGCCTGGGCTGAAGAACTTGGACTTGAGAATTTAAAAATATTATCAGATTTTTATCCTTTAGGCTTTGCAGCCAGGATGATGGGAGTTTTTATTGAATCAAGAGGCCATTCAAAGCGGGCCAATATCTTAATGGATCTTAAAGGGAAAGTCGTCTGGTCCAGGGAATATGGACCGGCTGAAAGACCTGATATCAATCAAGTATTAGAGGAGGTAAAAAATGCAGGGAGTTAATCATAAGATATTAAAAGTAGATCTAACAAATAAAGAATTTACTGTAGATGAACATGACGACAACTTTTACCGGAAATATATTGGAGGTCGAGGTTTTGCCCTTTATTACATGCATAAGGAGATGGACCCAGAGGTCGATCCTTTTAGCCCGGAAAATATGCTGGTCTTTGCAGCCAGTATTATCGTCGGTGCCCAGGGTCCAGCAATCCCCAGGCTGACAGTCTGCAGCAAATCCCCATTGACCAATGGTTTTGGCGAAAGCGAGGCCGGTGGCTACTGGGCTCCAGAACTTAAAAAAGCCGGGTTCGATGCAATTGTAATTACCGGTAAAGCCGAAAGCCCGACTTATCTCTATATCGAAGACGGCCAGGTAGAATTTAAAGATGCCAGTCATCTCTGGGGTAAGGAGACAGGTACAGTCCAGTCAGAGATCCGCAAAGAACATGAAGATGAGCGAGTTCAGGTTGCCCAGATCGGCCCTGGAGGTGAAAATCTAGTCCGCTATGCCTGTATTACAAATAATCTCGGCCATTTTAATGGCAGGAACGGCCATGGTGCTGTTATGGGCTCAAAGAATTTAAAGGCAATTGCTGTCAGAGGCCGCAAAAATCTTGAACTGGCAGATAAAGATAAGGTTTTAGAGATTAACCGCTGGACAGCCAAAGAAGGCATGAAAAACCCATTAGGTTCATCACTCCATGAAGTCGGAACCTGGGGTACAGTTGCATCGAATCAGGAAGCCGGTGCCCTGCCAACTAGAAACTGGAACCTTGGCCAGTTTGACCAGGTCGATGAGATATCTGCAAAAGCCTGGAAAGAATCAATCGCAAAAGAAGGCTATGGATGTTTTGCCTGTCCGATCCGCTGCAAACGGGTAGTTGAGGTCACTGAAGGCAAGTATCAGGTCGACCCTCAATACGGCGGCCCAGAATATGAAACTGTTGGTTCATTTGGTTCCACCCTGGAAATAGCAGATAAAGTTGTTATTGCTAAAGCCAATGAGCTCTGCAATAAATATACTCTGGATACAATCTCAACAGGGATGACAATCGCTTTTGCCATGGAAGCTTTTGAAAATGGACTCCTGACTGAAGAAGATACTGGCGGAATTGAGCTGAAATTCGGTAATGGCGATGGAACTTTAAAAATGATTGAAATGATTGCCAACCGGGAAGGCTTAGGTGATCTATTGGCTGAGGGCAGTTTAAGAGCTGCTCAAGAAATAGGCAATGGTGCCATAAAATATACCCACCAGGTCAAAGGTCAGGAGGTTCCCATGCATGACCCAAGAGTCAAGACCGGTGTTGGTATTCAGTATGCTACTGCCGGTTATGGAGCCGATCATATGAAGGCACCCCATGATTCGTTCTATGCCACAATCGACAGCTATGGCACAGAGACCACAAAATCACTTGGGATCTATGAGCCAGTCGATCCCCTATCCTTAGGAGAAGATAAAATCCGTCTCTATATAAATCTCGATCTATACTGGACATTAATCGATATCCTGGGAGCCTGCTGTTTCGGATATGCTCCCCGGGGCCCAGTATCTCTAGAGATGATGTTAGATCTTATCCATGCTGTAACAGGTGAGGATATCAGCATGAAAGAATTAATGGAAGCAGCCGAACGGAGCATTGATATGGCCAGGGTCTTTAATAATAAGGCTGGCTTAAAACCAGAAGACGATTTTCTGCCAGAGAAGTTTTATGAAGATTTCGTTGATGGCCCCCTAAAAGGCAAGAATGGCATAGATAGAGATGACTTTGCTAAAGCCCTAAAACTCCGCTATCAGATGATGGGCTGGGATCCAGAGACCCTTAAACCAACCAGAGCAAAATTGGTCAGGATGGGTATTGAATGGATAGAATAAGCTATGGAAGCTGAAAATAATATTGAGGTTGTAGTAAAAATTGTCGGCCATTTAGAGAGGTATATCTCTGAAGACCAGAATCAGTTAAGTCTCCAATTAGGAGTGGATTCTAGAGTTATCGATCTCTTTAAGAAGCTTGAGATACCAGAAAAAGAAATTAAATATATAATGATCTTAGTTAATGGCCAGCCAGCAAATAAAGAAACAGCTCTAAAGTCAGGGGATAGAATCAGCCTTTTAACCCTGGCTGATGGCGGTTAAATAAAAAATTCCCTGGGAGTGAATACTTCCAGGGAATTTATATTCAATATTATTAAGATTTACTTCTCAATCTTTCCACTTAATTCAATAATCTTATCTATAGATTCACCAATAAAATCAATAGTATCGTTTAATGGTTTTGCTGTAGTAATATCAACTCCAGCCATCTTAGCAAGCTCCACCGGCGGTTTAGTGCCACCAGCTTTAAGAACATCAATCCAGTCATTGACAGCTTCCTGTCCTTCCTTTTTCATTCGCTGATTGGCAGCAGTTGCCACTGTTAGACCGGCACTGTAGGTATATGAATAAAGACCCATATAATAGTGAGGCTGGCGCATCCAGGTTAGTTCGGCACCGTCAGTAATCTCGACAGCATCGCCCCAGAACTCTTCAAGAACTTCTTTCTTTAATTTATTTAGCTTTTCAGCATGGATACTTTCACCATCGTCGATTAATTTATAGACTTCTCGCTGATAGGCAGCTTCCAGGAGATGGGTGACAAAATTATGATAATAGGTATTGCCAATCATTGTAGCCAGGGCCCAGCGGTGAAAACGGGGTTCATCTTTTTGTTCTATCAGGTAATTTGTTAAGAGCAGCTCATTGATAGTCGAAGGTGCTTCAACAAAATAGGTTGATGGTCTGTCTTCGAATAATCTATTATTCTGCTGGGATAAAATAAAATGCCCGGCATGACCTAATTCATGGACCAGCGTATATACCTGACTCATCAGGC
>SLSL01000203.1 GCA_007130465.1 Halanaerobiaceae bacterium
ACAATAGAAGCAATCATTACAGGTCCACCTAGATCTTCAGTGCTCCTCTGGGCAAAAATCTGAACAAATCCATTAAAGACCATTCTTATCACGTAACCTGTCTGTACCACAGCGCCTTGAACAGCAGCAATTGGACCAACTCTCTCTCTAATCAATGCCGGCTCAATTCCTATTATACCATGACCTGCAGATTCATCATATCTAGGGGTTACATTAACCATCATTTCAGTATCATTTCTCTGAACAGTAAATTCTAGAGATTCATCAGGATTTTCATGGATATGGGAAACCATTCCTTCCCAGCTATCGACTTCCTGGCCATTTATAGCCAATATTCTGTCCCCGGCTCTTAAATTAGCTTCAGCAGCTGGGTGATTTGGATAAGTCTGACCTATTACAGCTTCTCTAGAATAATCTACTGGCAGACCATATATACCAAAAATTAAAATAAAGGCTACCAGGGCAAGTAAAAAATTCATAATAGCTCCCATAGATAAAACTAATAATCTCTTGCCTGGTGACTTTTGATGGAAAGCCCGGCCCTGCTCCACGGTTTCTTCATATAATCTTATCTCTTCTTCTGAGAGCTCTTCCTTATCAACAGGCATTTCTCCAACCATATTACAGAATCCACCGAGAGGTATCATCCTAATTGAAAAAACAGTCTCTCCTCTTTTACGAGAAATCAATTTTGGTCCAAAACCTAAAGCAAATTCTTCAACTCTTATATCTGATTTTTTAGCCATTATAAAATGGCCAAGTTCATGCACAAAGATTAAAACTCCTAAAAATATTATAAAAACAGCTATTGTAGTTACCAAGTTAATATTACCTCCTCTGTCATATTACGGACAGTTCGATTTAAATCTAAAATTTTATCTAAAGTATTAAATTCACCAGAATCATGATTATCTAGCATTTCTGAAATTACTTTTGGAATATCAGTAAATTTAATCCTCTTATTTAGAAAGGCCTTAACAGCTATTTCATTGGCAGCATTTAAAACTATAGGATACCCCCTGCCTTTTTTCCCACTTTCATAGGCCAGTTCTAATGCTGGAAATGTTTCTAAATCAGGAGAATCAAATTCTAATTTACCGACTTCTTTTAAATTGAGCTTACTAGCAACACTAATCCCTCTGTCTGGATATTTCAAAGCATACTGAATTGGAGTTCTCATATCGGCAGAACCAAGTTCTGCTAAAATAGAACCATCAATCAACTCAACCATAGAATGGATAATGCTTTGAGGATGAATTATTACATCTATTTTATCATAAGAATAATCAAATAACCAATGCGCTTCTATAACTTCAAGCCCTTTATTCATTAAAGTAGCAGAATCAATCGAAATTTTACTGCCCATATTCCAGTTAGGATGATTTAAGGCATCTTCAACAGTCACATCTTCTATTTCTTTGGCGTTATAGCCATAGAAAGGCCCTCCTGAAGCCGTTAAGATAAGTTGAGAGACCTCTACCCTATCCTTACCATCTAAAAGCTGAAAAATGGCATTATGCTCACTATCTATCGGTATTATATCTACATTTTTTTCTTTTGCAAGAGAAATTATTAAATTACCACCAATAACAAGGCTCTCCTTATTAGCCAGTCCAAGTTTATTACCGTTTAAAATTGCATTATAGGATGGCTCTAAACCAGCAGCGCCTACAATAGCATTAATAACCATATTAACATTATTCAAACCAGCTAATTCTGCAAAACCTGAACTACCAACTAATATTTCAGGATCATAACCAGCAGGAAAACTTTCTTTTAAAACTTTTATATCAGTTTCATCACAAATTGCAATAAAATCAGGTCTATATCTAATCGCCTGTCTTTTAATTTTATCTATACTTTTATAACAGGATATCCCTTTTAAATTCCAGTCATCCAGTTTATCAAGCACATTAAGAGTCTGTTCACCGATAGAACCAGTTGAACCTAATAAAACTAAATTTTTCATTCATTAACCTCCCAGTAAGGCAGAAGATTTGTTCTTGCTAATGATTTTATAATTACAAGCACAGCTGGGCCAATAATAAATCCAATAACCCCTAAAATTCTAAAACCAGCAAATAAAGCAACCATAGTTGCTAGAGGATGCAAACCTAAATTATCACCAATAATTTTACCCTCTAATGTCTCTCTGGCTGCTACAGTAGCCATATGGGTAACAAATAAACCAACAGCAAAACCAACATCTCCAATTAACAGATTAATTACCAGCCATGGATAAATTATTATAGACGGACCAATAATAGGAATTATATCTAAAACAGCAGATAATAAACCTATAGTTAAAGCATAATCATTCCCTAAAATAGTTAAAGCTATAAAAACTATAAAACCTGTTATTGAGATCAAAATTAACTGGGCTCTAATATAGCCGATAGCTGAAGTAGATAATTCTTTCATAATTTTACTGACTTTATTTTGCCAGTCATCAGGAAATAATTTCAATATATTATCACGTATTTTCTCTTTATCTCGACTAATAAAGAAAGTTGCAACAAAACTAAAGAATATAGTCATTAAAGCAACTGGAAAACCACTTACAGTGTTTAAGGCCATATTAGCAAGCTGTAACATTGAAGTTCTTACAGCATCAAAAATAGCCTGTAAATTCTCTTCAATTGCCGATATAATAGCCGGTGATACATCCCAGGCCTCTAATAAGTCCTGCCAGCCACCAGCATCAATAATTTCAAACTGTTCTATTAAAGTATTATAATCTGGCAATGTCTGGACAATCCTGTTAAGTTCAAAATATATCCTGGAAACACCAATAATTAATAAGAAAACTATAATAGTTAAGGCAAAAATTAATACAATAACAACTGATAAAGTTCTTCCAAAGGGTGCTTTTTTAGCAAGGTATCTAACTAAAGGCTCCAATAAACTTGCAATAACAATAGCAATTACAAAAGGAGCAAAAATCATAAAAGCATATCTCAATAAAAATAGAGAGATAAATGCAAAGATAATAGTTAAGACTAATTCTTGTAACCTTTTTTTCATAATTATCAACCTGCTTTATATTAAATAATTTATTAATAAAAACGCCACTGGTGCTGCCAATAACAGACTATCAAATCTATCAAGAATCCCACCATGTCCTGGCATTATCTCTCCAGAATCTTTAATATTGGCATCTCTTTTTAGAGCTGATTCTATAAGATCCCCAAAAATTGCAGATAAAGATAAAACTATTGTTATTGGAATTATCCAGAAACTAAAGATATCTAAATACAAACTATATAAAAGTATAATTATAATTGCAAAACTTACACCACCTACAGCACCGATGATTGACTTTTTAGGAGAAATAACAGGTGCAAGTGGCCTCTTGCCAAACTTTATTCCAATAAAATAAGCTCCTATATCAGTTGCCCAGGCAACTAAAAGAACAAGCCATAAAGCTTGATTATTTTCAAATACTGAATTATTAATCTCCATTAAAATAACTAAAAAGGAAAGTCCTCCGCCAATATAACATAAACAAAAAAGCCTATTTCCAACATTACTTAATATATTTTTAAATCCAGAGGTTTTAATATTATTGGCAAAAGTATAAATTATAGTAATAAGAATAAATAATAATAAATCTTCTATTTTATTATAATTAAAAGCCCTAAAAAAAAGTATTAAAGTTATAGAAGAGAATATCGGAATAACATACTTATCAAGATATAATTTATTATCAAAAAAATCAATAAATTCTCTGCCAGCCAGCGCTGCCAGTATAGCTAAAAAGATTAAAAAAGGAATTGTACCGGCATATATAATTAATATTAATAAAATTAGTCCTAATGCAGCGCTGGTAACTCTTTCCTTCAACATTCTAATTCAGCTCCTCGCCTGGCAATTTCCCAAATTTTCTCTTTCTCGAATTATATTCTTCTATAGCTTCCTCTAAATCTATTTTATCGAAATCAGGCCATAAAGTCGAGGTAAAATATAGCTCAGCATATGAAATCTGCCATAATAGAAAGTTAGACACCCTTTTTTCATTAGCAGTTCTAATTAATAAGTCAACATTATTTATTTCAGGTGCATATAATAATTCATTAAATTCCTCTTCACTTATGGCTTTAATATCTGAATTTAAAGCCTTATTTAAAGCATCGACTATCTCAGCCCTGCCCCCATAATTCACTGCAATAGTTAACTGTAAGCCATCATTATCTTTAGATACTTCTTCAATACGATTTATATCTGATTGGATATCATCTTCAAGTTCATCGATTCTTCCAATAACCTTAATCTTGATATCCTCTTCCTGCTGTAATTTATCAAATTCATTTCTGACAGTTGACCTTAATAACTTAAAAAGAAAATCAACTTCACTCCTCGGCCTCTGCCAGTTTTCAGTAGAAAAAGCAAAAACAGTTAAATACTTAATTCCTAATTCATTGGCAGCTTTGGCAACTCTTTCTAATGCTTTTAATCCTTCTCTATGACCAAAGTTTCTTGGCCTATTTTTCTTTTTGGCCCATCTGCCATTTCCATCCATTATAATAGCTATATGCATATGCTCTAAAGACTTCATGACTTTCCTCCTAGTTGCAACGATTAAAAATATTTAAAAAAGAAGCATCCCCTCAATCGAGGGGATTACTTGTATTCAGTAAAAGAATAAAGAATTATCAGTTCATCAGAATCGGAAGAATCCCTTTGTCTAATATCTAAAACCCTTTTTTCACCAGTTCCTGAACTCTTCCTGGGCGGATTAACTTCAATCAGCTCTAAATCATAATCTTTCAAATCATCAATCACACTTTCAAGGCGACTGCCTCTAAAATTATCAAGAACCAGTTCCATCTTAGACCTCCATGATTTCTTCCTTCTTATTCTCTAAAGCTTTATCGATTTTCCCAATATATTCATCAGTTAAATCCTGAATATTATCAAGGCCTCTATGCATATTGTCTTCAGAAATTTCACTGGCCTCTTCTAATTCCTCAAGCTCTTCATTAGCTTCACGGCGAATATTTCTTATAGAAATTCTACCATTCTCGGCTTTTTCATTGGCAACTTTAGCCAGTTCTTTTCTTCGCTCTTCAGTAAGTTGAGGAATATTAATTCTAATAATATTGCCATCATTATTAGGTGTTAATCCTAAATTTTCTTTCATTATAGCTTTCTCAATATTCTCTAAAGCATTCTTATCCCATGGTTCAATAACCAATAGTCTTGCTTCTGGAGCAGAAACTTTAGCCATCTGCTGGATAGGTGTCTGGCTGCCATAATAATCAACAATAATATTTTCAACAAGAGAAGGTCTCGCCCTGCCAGTCCGAATAGTTTTAAATTCTTCTTTTACTGAATCCAGAACTTCTTTCATCTTTTTTTCAGTCTTCTGCTCAACTTGACCAATCATAATTAGGATCCCCCTTTATATATTATCTTACATAAGTCCCAATTTCTTCGCCTCTGATGGCCTTTTTAATATTACCATTATCCTTAACACCAAAGACAATTAAAGGTATTTCATTATCCATACATAATGAAATAGCGGTTGAATCCATCACTTCCAGTGACCTATTTAACACATCAATATAAGCAAGTTCTTTGAATTTAATAGCTTCTGGATTAACTACAGGATCAGAATCATATACTCCATCAACATTTTTAGCCATCAGAATAGCATCTGCAGATATTTCAGCAGCCCTTAAAGCAGCTGCAGTATCTGTTGAAAAATAAGGATTACCTGTACCTGAGGCAAAGATTACAACCCTGCCTTTTTCAAGATGTCTAATAGCTCTTCTCCGGATGTAAGGTTCTGCTACCTGACGCATCTCAATAGCTGATTGGACTCTAGTTTCAAGACCTAATTTTTCAATAGCATCCTGAAGGGCCAAAGCATTAATGACAGTTGCAAGCATTCCCATATAATCAGCTGTACCACGATCCATTCCTTTGGCACTGCCAGCTATTCCTCTAAAAATATTGCCTCCACCAACAACAATTGCCAGTTCAATATTAGTTTCCTCGACAACATCATAGATCTCTTCAGCCAACTCCTGAATAACCTTGGGATTGATGCCAAAACCATTATCTGCTGTCAGTGCTTCACCACTAATTTTCAATAAAACTCGAGAATATTTTGGAGTCGTTTCCATTAAATAACCTCCATTATTATTACTGCAAAAAAGAGAACACGGAACCGTGTTCTCTAATGCGGGCAGAATAATTATTTTTTGTTAAGCTCTGCTTGCACCTCTGCCGCAAAGTCTTCTTCTTCTTTTTCAATACCTTCTCCAACTTCATATCTTACAAAGTCTTCAACAGTAACACCTTTTTCATTAAGATAATCTTCAACAGAAATATCAGTATCTCTAATATATTCCTGATTATTAAGACATACCTGATTATAAAACTTATTGATCTTACCTTCAACGATATTATCAATAATATGCTCAGGTTTTCCTTCATTTAACATCTGTTCCCGATAAACTTTCTTTTCACGGGCAATATCTTCTTCAGTAACCTCTTCAGGACTTATATATTCAGGAGAAGAAGCGGCAATCTGCATAGCAATATTATTAGCAGTCTCAATATCAGCATCACCTGATAATTCAACCATAACACCAATCTTTCCACCCATATGGATATATGAATGAAGTATGCCATCAGTATTAAACCTTGAAAATCTACGTAATTCAATCTTCTCACCAATATTAGCTGTAGCTTCTTTAATGATTATTTCAAGAGTCTTATCATCATCTTCAAACCAGGACTCCTCTAATGCCTCATCAACATCTTCAGCATCACTTTCTAATAAATGCTGAGAAATCTTAGCGACTAACTCTTTAAAATTATCATTTCTGGCAACAAAATCTGTTTCAGAATTAACTTCAACAATAAGTCCTTTATTGCCATCTCTGCTGATAACAGTATTAACCATACCCTCAGCAGCAACTTTACCAGCTCTCTTTGCAGCTGCAGCCATACCTTTCTCTCTTAAATAATCAACTGCATCTTCAATATTGCCATCATTTTCAGTCAAAGCATTCTTGCAATCAAGAACACCTGCTCCAGTTCTTTCTCTTAATTCTTTAATCTCACTCATTCCAAATGCCATTGTTTATTTACCTCCCTGTGATAATCAGGCGTGAAAAAGGCCGGCCAAAAAATTACTTTCAGCCGGCGCTATAACTTCCTGAGAAATATATTTGCTAATAGCAGCCTGCTAAAAGCCGCAAAACAGATTTAAAATAAATTTACTCTGAATCCTCATTCTGAGCAGCTTCTTCAGCTTCTTGCTGAGTTTCACCGCTACTCTGCCTTCCGGCTATAACTGCATCGGCAATAGTACTTGTAATCAATTTAACCGCTCTAATAGCATCATCGTTGCCTGGTATCACATGATCAATAAGATCAGGATCACAGTTACTATCTACTATTGAAACGATTGGAATATCTAACTTAATAGCTTCTTGAACTGCAATAGATTCTTTGCGAGCATCAGTAATAAATAAAACATCAGGCAGGCCATCCATATAACGGATACCACCTAAGTTTCTCATTAGTTTTTCATGCTCTCTCTCCAGTTCGATTACCTCTTTATTTGGAAGAACCTCAAATAATCCATCTTCTTCCATCTGTTCAATCTCTTCAAGACGATCAATCCGCTTTTTAATGGTATTATAATTGGTAAGCATACCACCTAACCAGCGCTGGTTTACATAAGGCATCTCACAGCGTTCAGCTTCAGCTTTAACTGTTTCCTGAGCCTGACGCTTTGTACCAACAAATAACACAGTACTACCTTTACTGGCTTCCTCACGGACAAAATTATAAGCATCTTCAATCAATTTCACAGTTTGCTGGAGATCAATTATATAAATACCGTTTCTCTCGGTAAATATATATTTCTCCATCTTAGGATTCCATCTTCTAGTTTGATGTCCAAAATGGACACCAGACTCCAATAACTGTTTCATATTAACTACAGACATTATTAACTTGCACCTCCTTCCAGTTTTAAAACCTCTGCCTATTTCATCTCCTTAAAAACCCCTGCCGAAGAAGCAAGGCTGCAACCGATTAAACGGCACCTGCAGAAGGATCCACAGACATGTGTATTTTTTTAACTACTTGCTAGTATATCACATAGCCAAAACTATATCAAGCAATAAATATTTAACTAAAATTTATTTTAGTTTCTCTAATTCTTCTAATAGATATTCATTTAATATTTTAATATGAGTTCCCTTCATACCAAGTGATCTCGACTCGATAACACCGGCACTCTCAAACTTTCTTAAAGCATTAACTATTACAGACCTTGTAATACCAACTCTATCAGCTACTTTACTGGCAACAAGCAGACCTTCTTCACCATCAAGCTCCTCAAAAATATGTTCAATAGCTTCTAATTCTGAATAAGAGAGAGTCTCGATAGCTATTGTAACTGCTGCCTTTTTCCTGGCTTTCTTCTCACCTTTTTCACTTCTGGAGCGAAGAATCTCCATACCGACAACTGCAGCTCCATATTCACCTAAAACAAGATCTTCATCAATAAATTCACTGCCATATCTGGCCAGTACCAGGGTGCCTAAACGGTCCCCACCACCGACAACTGGAACAACAGTAGTCAATTTATCCTGGAATAAACATTCATCGCCTTCAGAGAAAACACATTCATTTCCTTTCTGTTCAATATTCTCTCTGGTATTATTTGACCGTAATAAGAAATCATTATATTCCTCAGGGAAACGTCCATCTTCAATAACCTTTTCTTCCATAATATCACATTCAAAATCATCTAAAATACTATGGCCTAATATCTTTCCTTTTTTACTTAGAATATAAACATTACAGTTAATTGCCTTAGTTAAAACATTCGCCATCTCTTCAAAATCCACCGGTTTTCCACCACTCTGCTGTAACAAACGATTAATCTTTCTGCTTTTGTCTAATAAACTCGCCATTGTTATTACCTCCATTCATATTATGAAAAACTTTATAATTATAAAATATATCTACTTAAATCTCTATCCTGAGCTACTGATGCCAGCGCATCATCAACATAATCGGCATCAATCACAAATTCTCCTTTATCCATCTCTGGAGCCTCAAAGGAGATCTCCTCTAAAACTTTCTCCATAATTGTATGGAGCCTTCTTGCACCTATATTTTCAGTCTGCTCATTTATTTGAGCAGCGTAACCTGCTATAGCATCAATTGCAGAATCAGTAAAGGTAACATCAAGTCCCTCTGTTCCCAGCAATGCTCTATACTGCTTGGTTAGAGCATTTTCAGGCTGTCTCAAAATAGTAGCAAAATTTTCTTTAGAAAGACTATTTAATTCAACTCTGATTGGAAATCTACCCTGAAGTTCAGGGATCAAATCTGCCGGGCTGCTAACATGGAAAGCACCTGCAGCAATGAATAATATATGATCAGTATTAACAGGTCCATATTTAGTAAAAACTGTTGAACCTTCAACGATTGGCAAAATATCTCTTTGGACGCCCTCCCGGGAGACCTCAGGACCAGAATCACTCTCTCTACCAGCAATCTTGTCGATTTCATCAAGGAAGATAATCCCCTCCTCTTCAACCCGATCCCTGGCAATATCAATAATCTCATCCATATCAATTAACTTATCAGCTTCCTGTTCTTCAAAAATCTCTCTAGCCTCAGCAACAGTAACTTTCTTATTCTTCTTTTTAGATGGCATTAAAGACCCTAACAGATCTTCCATATTAATACCCATCTCTTCAACACCAGCATTTGAGAAGATATCAATCGTCTTAGGAGTCTTACTTTCGACCTGGATCTCAATCTCTTTATCATCAAAATAACCGTTTTCAAGCCGTTCTAAAAATCTTTCCCGTCTTTTTTGCTGTCTCTCAATCAATTTATTCTTCTCAGAATCGTCCTCTTCTTCTTGATCATCAGACTCACCATCAGCATTAAGCCCTGGAGCCAACTGAAACTGATTGCTAGGAGGCTTAGAGTCATCTTTTTTAGCCGATCCAGGCAACAATATTTCCAGAATTCTTTCTCTGGCTCTTCTGGCAGCCTCTTCTTCAACCTCTTTAGATTTTTCTTCTTTAACCATCCTAATGGCAGTCTCTATTAAATCTCTTACCATCGATTCAACATCCCGGCCAACATAACCTACTTCAGTAAATTTGCTAACCTCTATCTTAATAAATGGTGAATTAGCCAGTTTAGCAAGTCTCCTGGCAATCTCGGTTTTACCAACACCAGTCGGACCGATCATCAAAATATTTTTAGGAATTATCTCGTCCTTTATATTCTCATCAGTAATATTTTTCCGCCTATATCTATTCCTTAAAGCAATTGCAACAGATTTCTTAGCCTCATCCTGGCTAATTATATATTTATCAAGCTCCGCAACAACCTCTTTAGGAGTCAATTCACTCATTATCAACATCATCTCCTAATTTATCAACAGAAATATTTTTATTAGTATAAATACAGATATCAGCTGCAATTTCCAGTGATTCCCTGGCAATATCGGCAGCTGAAAGATTAGAATTATGAGCCATTAAAGCCTGAGCAGCAGCTCTGGCATAGGAGCCACCTGAACCAATAGCTATAAAGTCATGATCAGGTTCTATAACATCACCGGTCCCTGATATCAATAACAACTTCTCCTGATTGGCAACAATCAACAGAGCCTCTAATTTTCTTAACATCTTATCAGTGCGCCATTCTTTAGCCATTTCAACAGCAGATCTCTCAAGTTGGCCGTGATACTGCTGTAATTTGCCTTCAAATTTTTCAAACAATGTAAAAGCATCAGCAGATGTACCGGCAAACCCGGCAAGTATACTATCATTATAAAGCCTTCTAATCTTTCTGGCACCGGCTTTCATTACAGTATCACCCATTGTTACCTGGCCATCACCGGCGATAGCAATCTCTGATTTATATTTAACTGCAATTATCGTCGTAGCTGAAAAATCATACTTACTCAAATTACCACCTCACAAAATTGTCATATGATTCAAAATTGTTTTTCATCTCTTTAATATTAACATATTATTTTTTACAATGTCAAGATATCTATTAGCAAAACATTATTAGTTTACCTTATTAAATTATATTATATCACATAAAATAAACTTTTCCCAATCAGAAAACTGACCGGCAAAACCGGTCAGCATAATAATTAAATATTATACTTCTTCTTAATACTCTCCAATCGCTTTAAAGCTATTTCAGACCGCCTTTTATTCCGCTCTCTTTTATCCCTGATAACCTCATCAAGATCAGGTAAAAGCCCAAAATTTATCTTCATCGGCTTAAAATCAACCTTATACTCATCAGTAATATAATTAGGCAGTGCACCAATCGCCGTCTCCTCATGAAAGACAATCCCATCTTCTCCATTAACCATTCTGGCAGCATTAATGCCAGCAACCAGTCCTGAGGAAGTCGATTCAATATATCCTTCAACCCCGGTTATCTGACCGGCAAAGAAAATATTAGGATTATCCCGATATTGATAGGTCGGCCTTAAAAACAGCGGCGAATTCAAATAAGTATTCCGATGCATTACACCATGTCTTACAATCTCGGCATCTTCCAATCCAGGAATAAATTCTAGCATCTTATCCTGCTCGCCCCATTTTAGTCTGGTCTGAAAACCAACCAGATTATATAATGTACCCTCTTTATTATCCTGGCGTAATTGCACCACAGCATGGGGATTCTCCCCGGTCCTGGGATCCTTTAAACCAACAGGTTTTAAAGGCCCATATAATAAAGTCTTTCGCCCTCTTTTAGCCATAACCTCAATTGGGAGACAGGCCTCAAAATAAGCATCATCCTCAAAATCCCTGGGCAGACTAATCTCAGCCCGTAACAGGAAATCCCAGAACTCAAAAAACTCCTCCTCATTCATAG
>SLSL01000071.1 GCA_007130465.1 Halanaerobiaceae bacterium
ATTCTCGGTGCAGCAACAACCCAGGGAAGAACTGTACTCCCTCATGTTGCAATTAGAGTTAATGCAGGGCTGACAGCTGATTGTACTGAACTTGATATAGAAGAAAAGACAGGAAACCTATTGCAGACCAGGCCGGCTATTGGAGGTAATATTTTAGCAACTATTCATACCCCAAAGCATAGGCCGCAGATGGCTACTGTAAGACCGAAATCGACATCACCTGCTGAGCGGGTTTCTGGTCGGGAAGGCGAGATAATTGAGCTTGATTTTGATCCAGAATTATTAGATGGTCGAGCTGAGAGGGTCGATTTTAGAACGACTGAAGGTGAAGATGTAAATATTGTTGATGCTGACACAATTGTAGCAGGTGGAAAAGGACTTAAAAAATCTGATAACTTTGAGATGATCTGGAAAATGGCAGATATTCTTGGTGGAGCTGTTGGGGCTTCCAGGGATGCTGTTGAGATGGACTGGATATCTTATCCTCATCAGGTTGGCTTAAGTGGAAAGACTGTTACCCCGCATCTTTATATTGCTATCGGTATTTCAGGGGCTATTCAGCATCTTGCAGGTATGAAGACAGCTGATCATATAATTGCGATCAATGAAGATCCAGATGCTGATATCTTTAAAGTATCTGATATTGGAATTGTAGGTAATCTATTTGATCTGGTACCGATGATTAATGAACGGTTACAAGAGGAGGTTGAAAAGGTTGAAGTATAATCCTGTTACAGAAGATATTCTAAAAGAATTAGTAGATATTGTTGGCGAGAAGAATGTATTAACTGATGAAGCTAAGATTGAGGCTTATTCTCATGATGAGACTCCTAAAGAGAAATATGCAAGTTTTCCAGAAGTTGTTGTGCTTCCTAATTCGACTGAGGAAGTTTCTAGCCTGGTTAAATTAGCTAATAGAGAGTTGATACCAGTGACTCCAAGAGGGGCAGGTAGTGGATTATCTGGTGGAGCAATTCCTGATCATGGCGGTATTGTAATCTCTCTGGAAAATATGAATAAGGTTATAGAATATGATTTTGGCAATATGATGATGGTCCTTGAAGCTGGAGTTATTACCAATGATGTCCAGGAGGACTTAGAAGATGAAGGCCTATTCTTTGCCGGTTATCCGATGAGTTTAGAGTCCTGTTTTATTGGTGGTAATATAGCTGAAAATGCCGGTGGTGGTAAAGCTGTTAAATATGGTGTTACCGGTAGATATATTATGGGCATGGAAGTTGTTCTGCCAAATGGAGAGGTCGTTAATTTAGGTGGGAAGAATGTTAAGGATGTAACAGGTTATGATCTTAAGAAATTAATGATCGGCTCTGAAGGTACCCTGGGGATTGTTACGCAGGCCACTATTAAGTTATTACCAAAGCCGACAAAAGAAGTGGCCTTGCTAGTTTTATTTGATGATGCTAAGACTGCTATTTCGACAGTGCCAAAGATTATGACAGAGACTGGTATTATACCGACTGGTATTGAATTTATGGATAAATTAGCAGTTAAAACTTCTTGCGAATATCTTAATGAACATCTTCCCTATGAAGATTGTGGAGCGATGCTGCTTATTGAAGTTGATGGTGCAGATGAAGAGCAGGTTGAGAAAGATTACTTTAAAATTGGTGAGATTTGCGAAAAGAATAATGCCCAGGAAGTTTATGTTGCAGACAATCATACCACCAGTGAGCGGGTCTGGAATGTAAGACGGAATATTGCTGAGGCATTTATGGTAGTTAGTCCTGAACAGAGCCTGGAAGATATTACTGTACCGATTGCTAGCATTCCTGATTTGATTCCAGAGCTTCAAAGACTAGGTGAGAAGTATGATATTCAAATTCCTTGTTATGGACATGCCGGTGATGGTAATTTACATGCAACTCTAGTTAAAAACCCGGATCATACAATGGAAGAATGGTATGAAATTGAACATGAATGTTTAAAAGAACTTTATGAAGTCACCTATAAATTAGGTGGTACATTAAGTGGTGAACATGGTATTGGTTCTAAAAGAAAGAAGTATTTTAAGAGCGCTGTCTCTGGTGAGGAATTAAGATTGATGAGAATGATCAAAAAGGGCTTTGATCCTAATAATATCATGAATCCAGGGAAAATATTCGACTTAGAAGATTAATGGTTTATAAATAGTTAGTTGGAGGTGACTTTAAGTGGATTTTAAAATTCCATATGGGAGAGCGGGATTGGAATTTGCTCTTCCAGATGCTCAGGTGTTAGCAACATTAACATCTAAGGCAAATCAGTTTGAACCTGATAAAGGTCAGCAGGAACTTGTTGATCAGGCCCTGACCAATCCAACAGAAAGCCCGGGGCTGGCTGAACTTGCTAAAGGCAAAGATAATGTTGTGATCATTTGTAGTGATCATACCAGACCTGTACCCAGTAAATTCATGATTCCACCAATGTTAGAACAGATAAGAAAAGGTAATCCAGATGCTAATATTAAACTTTTAATTGCAACTGGTTTTCATAGACCTTCCACTGAGGCAGAGATGATAGAAAAATTTGGCGAGGAAGTCGTAAAGAATGAGAAATTAGTTATGCATAAGAGCACCAATGCTGAAGATATGGTCGATTATGGAACTCTGCCTTCTGGAGGCAAATTGATCTTAAATCATCATGCTGTTGAGGCTGACCTGCTTATAGCTGAGGGTTTTATTGAGCCTCATTTCTTTGCTGGTTATTCAGGTGGCAGAAAGAGTGTTCTCCCTGGAGTTGCAAGCAAGGAGACTGTACTGGCCAATCACTGTGGTGAATTTATTGCCCATCCTAATGCCAGGACTGGTATTATTGAAGGAAATCCGATGCATAAAGATATGGTCTATGCTGCTGAAAAAGCTGGCCTGGCATTTATTTTAAATGTTGCTATCAATGAAGATAAGGAAATAATCAATGCCTTTGCTGGAGATTTTAAAGCTGCTCATAAGCTGGGAACTGACTTTGTTGCTGAACTTGCAGGGGTTAAGGCTGCCCCAGCAGATATTGCAATCACAACAAATGGTGGATATCCTCTTGATCAGAATATTTATCAGGCAGTTAAGGGGATGACAGCTGCAGAAGCTACCTGTAAAGATGGCGGAGTAATTATAATAGCAGCAGAATGTTCTGATGGCCATGGTGGTGAGGCTTTTTATAATACTTTCTGCCAGGCAGAAAGTGTTAAAGAGATAAGAGATGATATTGCTTCCAGGGATAGAACTGAAACTGTACCTGATCAGTGGGAATCACAGATTCTTGCCAGGATATTAGATAGATTCGAAGTTATTATGATAACTGCAGCCTCTAAAAAGATGGTAGAAGATATGTATATGCATAAGGCTGAAAGCATGGATGAAGCTATGAAGATGGCAGAAAGTTTTCTTGATAATGAAAAACCAGAGATAACTGTGATACCAGATGGAGTCGGAGTTATTGTACAAAATTAAATAGAATCTATAAATAAAGCCTTCTGAAAAATTATTAGTCTTTCAGAGGGCTTCCTGTCTTAATATATCATCTATTTAATTAATTGTTTAAATAATACTTTGTAGCCGGTTGCAACCAAAAAAAGCCTGTGATATAATCAATTTAACTGAAGCAAATTAAGGAAGAGGTGATTTTCGATGAAGGAAGATATACATCCAAAAGCAGACCCTGTAACCGTTTACTGTGCTTGTGGTGAAGAATATGAGACTGTTTCAACTAAAGATGAAATAAGAGTAGAGGTATGCTCTAATTGCCATCCCTTTTATACTGGAAAGCAGCGTAAAGCAAGCCGTGGTGGACGGGTTGAAAGATTTAATAAAAAGTATGGTCGAGAAGAGGATGAAGATGAAGAGTAATTTTTGTTGATGGCAGGGCAGGGCAGATGCTCTGCTTTTTTTTTGGGAAATTATTCTTAATAGAGGTGGCATCTTAATGTATAAAATTAGTAAGAGTGGCTGGTTGGAGATTATTACTGGACCAATGTATTGTGGAAAAAGCGAAGAGATGATTAGACGTCTTCGCCGGGTTAATATAGCAGGTCATACTGCTCAGGTTTTTAAACCTGGCCTGGATGATAGGTATGATAAGTCTAATGTTGTTTCACATAATGGAGCAAGTATTGAAGCTATCGCTGTAGATAGACCTAAAGATATCTTAGAAAAAGTTAAAGAGGATACAGAAGTAGTTGGAATTGATGAGATTCAGTTTTTTAGCGAAGAAATTGTCAATGTTTGCGAAGATCTTGCTAATGAAGGCAAAAGAGTAATTATTGCAGGATTAGATCGAGATTTTAGAGGTGAACCCTTTGGGCCGGTGCCAGATTTGATGGCCAGGTCTGAGTATATAGAAAAACTTCATGCTATCTGCGTTGTCTGTGGTGAGCCTGCGACCAGGACCCAGCGGCTGATTAATGGTGAGCCAGCAGCCTTTGATGATCCAGTAATTATGGTTGGGGCGAAAGAAGTTTATGAGGCAAGATGTCGTTATTGTCATGAAGTTAAAGAGAGTAAATAAGAGGTGTAATATATGCATATAGAAACAGTTAAAGATAAGTTTGAGGAGTTAGTTGATGATTATGATAAATTAGGTAAAAAAATTAGTGATCCAGAAGTAATGAATGATAGCCAGAAATATCAGAAATTACTCCGTCAACATGCCAGGTTAAAAAAGCTAGTTGAAAAATATAAACGCTATAAAGATTTAAAGCAGCAAACTGAAGAAGCTAAAGAGATGATAGAATTAAGTGAGGATAGTGAAATGCAGGAATTGGCTGAGGAAGAATTGGAAATGTTGAAACCTGAGTTAGACGAACTGGCAGAAAAGCTTCCATTATTGCTAATACCTGATGACCCAGATGATGAGAAAAATGTTATAGTTGAGATTAGATCAGGTGCTGGAGGAGATGAAGCTGCTTTATTTGCCGGTGACTTATATAGAATGTATGCCCGTTATTCTGAGAAGCAAAACTGGAAAGTTGAAATTTTATCATCATCTGAAAGTGGAGTAGGTGGCTTTAAAGAGATAATATTTAATGTTGAAGGAGATTCTATTTATAGTCGCTTAAAATATGAAAGTGGTGTTCATAGAGTTCAGCGAGTCCCATCAACAGAATCCAGTGGCCGGATTCATACTTCAACAGCAACAGTTGCTGTATTACCAGAAGCTGAAGATGTTGATATTGATATAGATGAAAATGATCTTAAAATTGATTTCTTCCGTTCAAGTGGTCCAGGTGGACAGAGTGTCAATACAACTGATTCAGCTGTAAGAATAACTTATACGCCGATGGATGTTACAGTCTCCTGCCAGGATGAAAAATCTCAGCATAAAAATAAGGCTAGGGCAATGAAAATCCTCCGGGCCAGAGTTAGAGAAAAGCTTGAACAGGAAAAACAGGAAGAAAGAGCTGAAGCCAGAAAGAGTCAGGTAGGCAGTGGCGATAGAAGTGAAAAGATCAGAACCTATAATTTCCCACAGGGAAGAGTTAGTGATCATAGAATTAATCTAACAGTTCATCAGTTAGATGATGTTCTTGATGGTCAGATCGACCAGATAATTGAACCATTGATTGAAGAAGATAAGAAGAAGAAACTAGAAAAACTTTAAGCATATATAGAAGGGATTGGATTTGATGACTTTAAATATTAAAGAAATATTAAATAGAACTGAGGAATATTTTAAATCCAGGAATATATCCAGTCCCAGGCTTGATGCAGAAGTTTTGCTTGCTGATCTTTTAGATACAGAAAGAGTCAAGTTATATGTTAAATTTGATTATCCTTTGACTGATGAAGAAATTAATAAATATCGTAAAATGGTTAAAAAGAGAGCCCAGGGTACACCTGTAAGTTATCTGACTGAAAAGAAGGAATTTATGTCTCTGGAATTTCATGTTGAGCCAGGTGTATTAATTCCTAGACCTGAGACTGAAGAATTAGTAGAAAAAATTCTGGGGATTGCAAGAGAAGAATCTGATTTGTCCAGGAAAATAGTTGATGTTGGAACTGGCAGTGGGGCAATCTTAGTAAGCCTTCTTTATTATCTTCCTGATGCTAGAGGAATCGGGATAGATATTTCTGACCAGGCAATCCGTGTTGCCAGGGAGAATATAAAGAAGTTTGATCTTTCTCAGAGAGCTGGTTTGATAAATGGGGATTTACTTCAACCATTATTGCCCAAAAAAGCAGGTGAGATTGATTTAGTAGTATCCAATCCACCTTATATTTCGACTAAAGAATATAAAAATCTTGATCAAGATGTAAAATCAGAACCAGAAAAGGCTTTACATGCAGGGAAAGATGGTCTGGATATTTACAAAAGATTGATACCTCAGGCACAAAAACTATTGAGAGATAATGGCTTGCTGGCTCTGGAGATTGGAGACAAACAGGGAGAGGCTATTGAAAATTTATTTGTTGAGCTTGATGGCTGGAATGATTTTCAGTTATTAAAAGATGGAACTGGAAAAGATAGATTTGTTTTTGTGCGCTGCGGAGGCGGTAATTCGTGAAAACAGAAATATTAAAAGTTGATCCTAGCATGACGCCAGCTGATATTCTTGGCAGTGAGGCTGTAAAAAAAGCGACAAGGTTATTACAGCAGGGTGAAGTTGTTGCTATACCTACAGAGACAGTTTATGGACTTGCTGGAGATTGTTTTAATCCTGAAGCTATTTCAAAAATCTTTGAGGCTAAAGGTAGGCCGCATGATAATCCTTTGATAGTTCATATTTCTGCTCAACAAGATATTTATAAGGTTTCACCAAAGCCAATTAATGACCTGGCTTTTGAATTAGTCACTAGATTTTGGCCAGGACCTTTAACGATTATTTTATCTAAAAATGATGAATTACCTTACGAAACTACTGCTGGATTGGACACAGTTGCTGTTCGAATGCCTTCTCATCCTGTAACTAAAGCAATTATTTCAAAATCAGGTTTAATTTTAGCTGCTCCCAGCGCAAACTCTTCTGGATTTCCCAGTCCAACTAGGGCCAATCATGTTTTAAGAGATTTAGAAAATAAAATCCCTTTAATAGTTGATGGAGGTTCCTGTTCAGTTGGTTTAGAATCAACAGTGGTAGATTTAACTGGAGATGAGCCTGTTTTGTTAAGACCAGGAGCTATAACTGCTTATCAACTTGAGGAAGTTATAGGAGAAAAAATCAAAAGACAGTATGATATTGAACCGGATATCTCTCCTAAATCTCCTGGTTTAAAATATAAGCATTATTCGCCCAGGGCTGATGTAATATTACTTGCCAGTAGCTCTCCGTCATTAATCTGGCAGGAGGCCTGTAGGATTGAAGGTAAAAGAGCTCTTTTAATAACCACAGAAACTGCTGAAAAAATCAATGATCTTTTAGCAAGCTCTGAACTTAAGGCTGCTAATAAATGTGCTGACGGAAATCTCGAAATTTTTGAAATGGGTAGTTTTACTAAGCCAGAAATTATAGCACGAAGATTGTTTGCTCTATTAAGAGCTATGGATAATAAAGGTTTTGAAAAATTATTAATTGAGAAGATTTCTGATTCTGGTTTAGGTGAAGCTGTTATGAATAGGATAATGAGGGCTGCAAGTCAAATTTTAGATTTAGATAATAAAACAAAAAATAACTAGTAATTTAACTAAATAAGCAGGAAATAAAAGATAATTGGCGAATAAAATTAACAAGGAGTGAAATAAGATGCAAATAGCAATTGGTTCTGATCATGCTGGTTTTAAAATGAAAGAGGATATAAAAGAATGGCTGTTAGATGAAGGATATCAGGTAAAAGATTTTGGGACAGATAGTGAAGATTCTGTTGATTATCCTGATTTTGCAGAAAAAACCTCTAATAATGTGGCAGATGGGGATTCAGAATTAGGTATTTTAATTTGTGGAACCGGTATAGGTATGGCTATTTCAGCCAATAAAGTTAAAGGTATAAGAGCTGCTCGCTGTCAGGATAATTATTCTGCAAAAATGGCCAGAGCTCATAACAATGCAAATATCTTAACTTTTGGTTCCAGAGTGATTGGAATTGAACTGGCTAAAGATGTTGTAAGGGCATATTTAAATACAGATTATGCTGGTGGACGTCATCAGAGAAGAGTTGACAAAATTGATAATATTGCAGAGGAGATGAAATAATGGGAGAAGTTTTTACTTTTGATCATCCCTTAATTCAGCATAAATTGACTTTATTAAGAAGTATAGAGACTGGACCGAAGGAATTTAGAGAACTGGCCGATGAAATTTCAACTTTGATGGCATATGAGGTAACCAGGGATATGCCAATCCGTGAGGTTGAAATTGAAACACCGATCCAGACTATGAAAGCAAATAAAATTGCCGGCAAAAAGCTTGGGATTGTTCCTATTTTAAGAGCTGGGCTTGGAATGTTAGATGGTGTTCTTAAACTTATTCCAACTGCTAAAGTTGGCCATATTGGTCTCTATAGAGATCCTGAGACATTAGAACCAGTAGAATATTACTGTAAACTTCCGACTGATGTAAATGAAAGAGATTTAATAGTTGTAGATCCAATGTTAGCTACTGGTGGTTCAGCCTCTGCTGCTCTTAATTTTATTAAGGAAAGAAACCCTAGAGGCATCAAGTTTATGTGCTTAGTCGCAGCTCCTGAGGGTATTAAGAGAGTTCAAAAAAATCATCCTGATGTTGATATTTTTACTGCTGCAGTTGATGAAGAATTAAACGATCATGCTTATATTGTGCCTGGTTTAGGAGATGCTGGGGACAGATTATATGGAACTAAATAATTTATAAGGGGTTATTATAATGTCTCTTTATATTAAGGTGTTTTTAATAGGGTTAATAATTACATATATTAGCACACCATTGATTCGCCGCTTTGCAATTAAATTGGAAGCTGTAGATCAGCCTGGTAAGCGGAGAATTAATAGTCGGCCAGTTCCTAATCTTGGGGGTATTGCTATATACCTGGGTTTTACTGCTGCAGTATTATTTGGCAGTCCGCCTACGACTGATAGAACTGGAATCCTTTTAGGTGGAAGTCTGATTATGCTAATTGGTGTAATTGATGATATATATGAATTAAGACCTTCTATTAAATTATTTGGCCAGATATTAGCAGCAGTTGTGCTTGTTTTATCTGGTATCTCGATTGAATTTATTAGTAATCCCTTTGCAGATTCTATGATATATCTTGGTATTTTTGCCATACCAGTAACTATAATCTGGATTGTAGGGGTAACAAATACAGTTAATTTAATTGATGGCTTAGATGGCCTTGCAGCTGGAGTTTCTATTATTGCTGCAATAACGCTGTTTGTAGTAAGTCTTCAGGAAGCTCAATTTATCACTGCAATTTTGACAGCTGCTTTAGCAGGTAGCGCCCTTGGTTTTTTACGCTTCAACTTTTATCCAGCCAGAATCTTTATGGGCGATGGCGGGGCAATGATGATCGGCTATATTTTGGCATCAGTTTCAATAATTGGTGCATTAAAGAGTGCAGCAGCGATGACCTTATTCGTTCCTGTGCTGGCTCTAGGTATACCAATATTTGATACGGCCTTTGCAATCATTAGGCGGGTATATTATAAGAAACCTATTGCTAGAGCTGACCACGGGCATTTACATCATAGATTGCTGGCGCTTGGCTGGAATCATAAACAGTCAGTCTTAATTGTCTATATTATGAGTACTGTTCTTGGAGCTGTTGCAATAGTTGTTAATGGTTTGAATTTTCAAAATGGGATGTTATTAATCATCATGTCATTTATATTTTTATTATATAGTTGTTATCGTCTCGGAATATTTACTGTTGATCTTCCTAAGGAAGGCAGGTCTCTCCATCAGGAATAAAAGTTAAATCATTTTGAAAATTATGATTTAAATTATTAAGCAGGATTTTAGTAACTTGTACAGAAGTTATATAGGGAGAGATAACCATGATGAATAAGCATGACTTAGGTCAAATCATGAAAGCGCTGGGGCTGCTTACATATATAGGGATTTTAATGGTCGTCTCAATAGGTATCGGGTATTTTTTAGGAGCCTGGATAGATAGTCGTTTAAATACAGATCCAGTATTTTCAATTATTGGACTGATAGTTGGTGTTGGAGCCGGTTTTTATACTGTTTATCAGGTCATTAAGGGGACTTTGGATTAATGAATAATCTTTTTGCGGAAGAGCCGGCAAAGGTTGTTAAGATATTAACAAAAAGGGTATTAATTGTTGGGTTTTTTTTGATAGGATCAGCAGCAGTTAGCCAGGACTTAGATGCTGTTTTAGGTCTGATTTTTGGTATTAGTGTCAGCCTTTTATTATTTAGATTGAAACTTGTTCAAAGCCGACAGGCAGTTGAATTAGGCCAGGCTGAAGCTGAGAAATACATGCGTAATCGAAGTTTTGTTAATTATTTTATTTATTTTATGGTGCTTTTTACTGCTTTTAATAATCAGAACTTAAGCTTTTTAGGAGCAGCAACAGGTTTATTGATTCTTAAATTTACAATTATCGGATCCGCTATTATAGAGATGGTAAAAACTGGCTGGCAGAACTATACGAAAGATGAATAATAGTTATGAGTAGAAAAGTTAGAAAGAAAGGAAGGGGGTTTTATTATGATGGATCCAGGACCACAGGTGGTCACTTATTTATTTGGTAATGAAATGCTACCAATAACTGATACTTTAATCTGGGCCTGGGTGGTCTGCATTGCGTTAATAATTATTGCATGGGCTGCCACAAAAAATATGCAGGAGGTTCCAACTGGACTTCAAAATGGCGCAGAGTTTTTTGTGACTGCTATACTGGATCAAATAGAACCGATGATTCCAGGCCATGGTCGGAGATTGTTACCCTTTATTGGAACAATTTTTGCCTTTATTGGTCTATCAAACCTCGTCGGCTTTATCCCGGCAGTTCAAAATCCAACAGCTGATTTAAATACAACTCTTGGACTTGGACTGGTAGTATTTTTAATTAGTCATTATGAAGGCATGAAAGAAAATGGGGTTCTAGGTTATATTAAGGGATTTGCTGAACCAGTATTTATTCTCTTCCCTTTAAATGTAGTTAGTGAACTTGCTAAACCGATTTCTCATTCTTTCCGTCTATTCGGTAACATGGTAGGTGGAGGAATTATTATTACATTAATTTATCAGGCTGCCCCCTGGGTTATGCCGGTTCCGCTCCATGCCTGGTTTGATTTGTTTGTAGGTGCGGTTCAGGCTTTAATTTTCGGCATGATAGCAATTGCTTACATAGCCGTTGCCCGGGATAATTAATATTAGCTTAAACTAAATTTTTGATTTGATATCCAGAAAGGAGGTAATTAAAAATGGTTGAGTTTTCTCCAGAAGTTATTGATACTATAATTACAGCTGCTGCATTGTTAGGTGCTGGATTTGCAATGATTGCCGGTATTGGTCCTGGTATTGGTCAGGGTTATGCTGCAGGTAAAGCTGTAGAATCAGTTGCACGTCAGCCTGAAGCAAGAGGTAATATAATTACTACAATGCTTTTAGGTCAGGCAGTTGCTGAATCAACCGGTATCTACTCACTGGTTATTGCGATTGTATTGATCTTTACAATTGCTGTCTAACTAATATTTAATTAATATAAGCCGGTCCATAGCGGCCGGCTCTGCATTTATACTAATATTATATTATATTTAATAATACAGATACTGTCAGCCAGTCCAGTATATTATGTTTAAATTAATCAGGAGGTGAGCATGAGTTGGTAGATATTAATATAACAATGCTCTGGGAAGTAGTTAATTTCCTGGTGTTATTGTATCTATTAAAAAGATTTCTGTTTGGTCCTATAACTGAAATGTTAGATAAAAGGTCATCTAAAATCAAAAATGATCTTAAAGAGGCTAGAGAACAGAAAGAAAAAGCTCGTAAATTAAAAGAAGAAAGAGAAGC